>CAUULH010000231.1:0-2538 GCA_963545875.1 uncultured Ethanoligenens sp. | reverse complement strand
CTTTCTCGCCTCGACGGCCAGCCCGGTGGAGACCCAGCTGATGGAAGCGCGTTTGAAGAGCGCGGATCTGCCGTACCGCAGACAGGCGCACACGGGCGGCGGCCTGCTGCCGCTCATCAGCGGGCTTTTCGCGCCCGGCGCGGATTTTTACGTGCCGCTCTCCAAAGAGGCGGCCGCCCGGGACGCGCTGGCGATGGAACCGGCTCCCGATAAAGGCGGCGCGGCGGGAACCGGTACGCCGCCCGCTCCGAAAAAAGGCGGATGGCGCTCCAGCCTGGTCGGCTTTTTGATCCTCGCAGGAATCGTGGCGCTGTTTTACCTGCTCGACGCGGCGCTTACCGTCGCCCGCCATCTTTTCGGTGCCTGATATTCTCCAAAATCATGGAAAGGTGCGGAAATGCTGAAACATCCCGTACGTTTGATCATCCTCTGGTTTTTGACGCCTGCGGCCCTTCTGCTTCAATATGTAGCAGCTTTAAGCCCTCAGACCGTCGAAATACAGTATAGCCGGAACATCTATCCCGTTATCGCCTCGGTCTTTTCCACGATATCCGGCCTTTTTCCTTTTTCTCTTGCCGAAGTCCTGCTCGCTGCGGGCGTCATCGTCCTGATCGTGCGGCTCATCCTCTGCTTTGCCCGCCTTGGCGTGACCGGCCCCATCGGGCTCTGGCGCGGCTTCGTGCGGCTGGGAGCCGTGCTTTCCCTTCTCTTTTTTATTTTTACGCTTTGGCGGCTCAATTACGACCGCCTTCCTCTCGCCACGGATCTCGGCTACGCGATCGGTACGCCGAACGAAACGGAGCTGACCGCGCTCACCTCACAGGAAGTTTCGGCCATCAACGCGCTCTGCCCTCAGCTCACATGGGATAAAAACGGCCATTCGGAAGAGACGGGCGGCTTCGATACGCTGAAAAGCCGGGTGAACGACGCGTACGGCCGCCTGATGGCTGCCAGCAAGCCGACCGAAGCGCTCCTTCCTCATGTGAACGCGACGCCAAAAGCCGTTTTCCCGTCGAGCCTGCTCGCAAGATTCCACATCGAGGGCATTTTCGTCCCGTTCACCTTCGAGCCGACAGTGGACACCGGCTATCCCGCTTTCGTCCTGCCGTTCTCCATCGCGCATGAGAGCGCGCACCTGAAAGGTTTTGCCCGCGAGGATGAAGCCAACTATTGGGCTTATCTCGCCACCTGCGCCAGCCCGGACGTATTTTACCAGTATTCCGGCCACATAACGGCTTTCATCTATCTGAACAACGCGCTCGCAGCCGTGAATTCGGCCGCGGCCACCGCACAGACGAACGCGCTGGACAGCCGGGCCAAAGC
Source organism: uncultured Ethanoligenens sp. (assembly GCA_963545875.1). Lineage (GTDB taxonomy): Bacteria > Bacillota > Clostridia > Oscillospirales > Ethanoligenentaceae > Ethanoligenens. The sequence goes on along the minus strand of CAUULH010000231.1, from coordinate 1,215 downwards.
GGATCTTGCGGCCTATAACGCCTACACGCAGAAATACGAGAGCGGCCTCTCCGAAGCGGCAAATAAGCTGAACGACGCCTACCTGAAATCCCAGGGACAAAAGGGCGTGGTGAGCTACGACGCTTTCGTGACCCTGCTCTGCGACCGCTACCGCACGGATACCGGCATCTGAAAAAAATCCCCTCCGCCCTGTTTTTGACAGGATTTTCTCTCCCGACAGCCTACAATAACGGTCAGGAAGACCAAGATCCTTCAATCAACCCAAGCGCGGCAGGGGAGGAACTTATGGATAAAAAAGGCGACCTGAAAAAAATACACGAGGCGGAAATGCACGAGACGGCAAAGGACGGTGCGCTGTATGTTCTGACGCCGGACCAGGTGCGCGCCGCCCAAAGCAAGTACGCCTCGCTGCGGGCCGAATATCTGGCTTGTTCGGGCATCTACGCCGGTTTCCACGAGGCCGGCTTTGAAGAAAAAGCCAACCCGTTTGCCATGGCCGCCACCATCGCCGAGGAAAGCGTGCGCGCGGCAGGCCAGATCCTCGACATTCTGGGCATACGGCACCCCAAGACCTGAGCATCTTCTTTTAAGAAATGAAGCATCGCCCGCTTTTTTGGCGGGCGATGCTTTTGTAATGAAAATTTTACCTTTTTCCTCTGTGCAAACCCTTTTGACATGCTATAATAAAAAGGCCGTATATTAAAAAGTTCATCCTTTCGACACTTTTTCTTCATAAATCCATAAAACAAGCGAAAGGCAGAAATCGGAGTTCCTCATGTATTTATCAAATAGCCACACGCCCAAGATCAGAAATTGGCTGCTCATCTTTCTCATCGCCGCCGGAAGCGCGGCCGCCGCTTTTGCGATGCTGTTCGTCTTTCAGACCTGGCAGCTCACGCGGACCGAAAGCCTGCTGTCTTCCGATCGGAGAGTCAACTCCTCCAAGATCGAGGCCATGCAAAAGCGGCTGGATACGATGTCCAGCCGGTATAAAAAGCTGCAAAGCCAGATCGCACTCAAAAAAAGCCGGGAAACCAGTGAAAAGATCGCTTATCTTACTTTTGACGACGGGCCTTCTCAAAATACGGAGACCCTTTTGAGCACGTTGAAAACCGCGGATGTCAAGGCCACTTTTTTCGTCATCGGAACAAACTGCCAAAAGTTTCCGAATGCCGTAAAAGAGGAGGCGGCGGACGGGAACGCGGTGGGCATCCA
>CAUULH010000230.1:0-2542 GCA_963545875.1 uncultured Ethanoligenens sp. | reverse complement strand
GCCCGTCCGGCTCGAACAGTAAGGAAGGGAAAGACATGAAAATTTATATTCTCCATTGGCTGGATGGAACATCCGAAAGAGCAACCGGTTTGAGCATTGCAGATGCTTTTACGCGCGCGGGGTATGGCCGGGACGCTCTGAAGGCACTGGATTGATATGAAGAAGTAAAAAAATAGCGTTCACGCTGCCCAAGGCGGCTAAAAACATAAAGCAACGGAGGTACATGATGATTATCGCCATCGACCACGGGAACTCAGAAATTAAAACGGAGCATGAGCGCTTCGTGTCCGGCTTCAAAGCCTACGACACGGAACCGCCGTCCATGAACGGCAACGATAGCCTGCTCTGGAATGGAACATGGTACGCGCTCTCCGACGAAAGGCTGCCTTACCGGCAAAACAAGGCCAAGAATGACGATTACTTTGTGCTGACGCTTTTTGCTATCGGCAGGGAGCTTCAGCGCTCAAACATCGTCGGCGGAAACATTGATCTGGCTGTCGGCCTGCCGCCGGCCTACATCAAAATCCTTTCCAAGCCTTTTGCGGAATATCTGGAACGGGATAGCGATTTCACGTTCGCGGGGCGTGACTACCACATCAAGATCGACAGGGCCATGGTATTTCCCCAGTGCTGGGCGGCCATCGTTCCCCGGCTAAATGAAATTGCCCAAATGCCCAGTTGCGTGTTGGTCGATATTGGCGGTTACACCGTTGACATCATTCGACTAAAAAAGGGCCGGCCGGATGCCGCGACCATTCACAGCCTGCCGCGTGGCGTGAATAAGTTGATTTCCTCCATCCGTGAAGAAATTGAGATCATTTCCGGCAGCTCGCCGGAGGATCAGATGATTGCGGATTTAATTGCCGGCAAGCCCACTACCCTTCCGGCTGAGGAGCAATCCGTTGTTCTCAAGCAGGCAGAACAGTATGTGGACCAACTGAGCACGCAGATCACGGAGGAGAACTACGTCGATGCCAGGCGCCAACCCGTATTCTACATCGGCGGCGGGACGGCATTGTTGAAACACTATCTGCCTTCCGGCGGCAATATTACGGTGATTGACGATCCGCTGGCCAATGCCAAAGGATATGTCATTGCCGCGAGTGCACGGGCCGGAGAATGAAGAGGTGGTTCTTTTTGGGAAAGGACTTCAAGTATAACATCCGGTTAAACCCGAATAATCCCGATCATCAGGAAGTGGCTAAAATTCTTGACTCGTTGACAAAGCGCGGGGAGAAAAGCCAGCTGATCGTGGACGCAATCTTGATATGCACCGGTAAAAAGAGCGCAATCAATCCACAGCCGGTGTTATTAAAAGAAACGATCAATGCTATGGTCGAGGAAATACTCCGGGAAAAGGGCATTCAGGCGGAGCAGAAACGGATAGCGCCGCGCGCAGAACCGCGGCCGGTTCCGGAATCGGAAAAGCAAAATGGACACGGTACCGAAAGTCTTAATAAAGAGTTGATTTTGCAATCAATGAAGGATTTCGGACTCTGAAAGAAAACGCCCCGGCCGCTTGGTCGGGGCGTTTTTCTGTGCAAAAGAAATGCAAGTATGGTATAATTGTTTCAAAGATTATACGCTTGAAAACAGAATAAAAACATCACATGATATGGCTGGCGTAGAATGAAACGGATGTTTATGAATAATCTGGCGTAACAAGGAGATAGTATGGACTTTTTTTCAAAACTTTCTGAACAATATCATATTTCCTTGAATGAACAACAGCGCAAATGTGTAGAGCACAAAGATGGCCCGGCTCTGGTTCTTGCCGGTCCCGGTTCGGGCAAGACAACCGTCATTACCGCCAGAACGGCATATCTTTGCCTTGCTTGCGGAGTAAAGCCATATCGTATTCTTTCTATCACTTATAGCCGGGCGTCGGCACGGGATATGTCGGATCGGTTTGGCCGAATTTACGGCAATGAGATCCCGGAGCGTGTGCGCTTTTCAACAATCCACAGCTTTTGTAATCATGTGGTGCTGGACTATGAGAAGCTGCAGGGGCAGTCCTTTACCCGGTTTGAAGGAAAGACTGGGCCGGATAGCGAGCGCGCGGTTCTTGCCGGAATTTATCAGCAGGTCAGCGGTCAGCGCATCGGCGAGGATGAAATGGAGAGCCTGCAGACAGCCATAGGGCTGGTGAAAAACAAGATGCTGCGGCAAGCCACCGAGTTGGAATGCGGCATTGAAGACTTCCCTGAAATTTACGCTGCCTATGAAGCATATAAGCGTGAACGGTTTCTGATTGATTTTGATGATATGCTGGTTTATGCGTATCGGATTTTTCACAAATGCCCGGACATGCTTGAAAAATATCAGCACTGGTTTCCCTATGTGCAGGTGGATGAGGCACAGGACGCTTCCAAAATCCAGTTTGAGATCATCAGGCAGTTGGTGGGCCGACGACAAAATCTGTTTGTGGTTGCGGACGATGACCAGAGCATTTATGGGTTTCGCGGCGCCGCGCCGGCTGAGATCCTTTCCATTCAGGAAACATACTCCGGCTGTGAAATTTTCAAGCTGGAAAAGAATTATC
>CAUULH010000229.1:0-2543 GCA_963545875.1 uncultured Ethanoligenens sp. | reverse complement strand
GGGCCGTGTGTTCGCAGCGGACAGCGAGGGAAATCCCCTTGCTCAGGTCACTTTCCCCGAAATACGGGGCGGCGTGGTCGAGATTGATCACACTTTCGTGGACGAGTCCCTGCGTGGGCAGGGCGTCGCGGGGAAAATGATGAAGATCGCGGCCGACTCCCTGCGCGCGCAGGGCAAAAAAGCCGTTCTTACCTGTTCCTATGCCGTCAAATGGTTCGGAAACCATCCGGAATACAGCGATATCGTGGTGAAAAAAGCCGATTGAACATTCAAGATAAAACCGTGTCGAACGCTCCACACACGGAAGAAAAAACCGTCATCTGTGTGCTGAACGCCAAATATGTGCATGCTTCTCCCGCGCCGTGGTGCCTGCTCGCGGGCATCCGCGCTTACGGAAAAAAGGTCCGAAATGCGGAGATCGTCGAAGGCACCATCAACGAACCGGCGGAACGGGCGGCCGCGCGCATCTGCGCCAAACAGCCGCGCGCCGTCGGTTTCTGCTGCTATATCTGGAACATCACGGCCACGCGGACGCTCGTCCGTCTGGTCAAGGCCCGGCTCCCCGGTGTGACCCTCATCTTGGGCGGCCCGGAAGTATCGTTCCGGCCCAAAGAGATCTTGATGGAATGGCCGGAGATAACCGCGGTCGTCTCCGGCGAGGGCGAACGCCCGTTTGCCGCCCTGCTCGACGCACTCTGTGCCGGAAAACCGGCCGCCGGTATCCCCGGTGTTGCGGCGCGGATAGATGGTGCCATCGTCTCGGCACCGCCTTCTCCTCCGAAAGACGACCCGCCGCGGCCTACTTCCGCCGGATACGCCAAAGCCCTGCACGGACGCATTGCGTATCTGGAGGGAAGCCGAGGCTGCCCGTTCTCCTGCGCGTTCTGCCTTTCCGGGTGCGGCGGCGCGCGCTTTTTCGACCTCGCCCGCACGGAGGAGGATCTGCTTCTTCTGGCAAGCAGCGGCTCTCAGACCGTCAAATTTGTAGACCGCACGTTCAACGCGAACCCGGCCCGCGCCAAAGCGCTCATCCGCTTTATTCTGGCGCATTACGGCACGCAGATCCCGCGCGGCGTCTGTTTCCATTTTGAGATCGCGGGCGACCTGCTCGACGACGAAGAGATCAACCTGCTCGCTTCCGCGCCGCGCGGCTCCGTCCAACTCGAGATCGGCCTCCAGAGCTTCCACGAAGATACGCTGGCGGCCGTCGCCCGCCGCACCGACCTTGAAAAGCTGAAACGGAACGTTCGCCTTCTCCTCGCGCCGGGCAACGTGCACGTTCACCTCGATCTGATCGCCGGTTTGCCGCATGAAGGCCTGACGCGTTTTGAAGAGAGTTTCAATGCGGCCTTCGCGTTAAGGCCGCATATGCTCCAGCTCGGCTTTTTAAAACTGCTCTACGGCTCCGCGATGCGCCGGGATCCGGAGCGGTTCCCCTGCCGTTTTTCGCCCCGGCCGCCGTATGAAGTGGCGGAGACGCCGTGGCTTTCCGCCGCTGAGCTCGCCCGCCTCCACGGCACGGAAGATGCGCTGGAGCGGCTCTATAACAGCGGCCGCTTCCGCCGCACGCTCGCTTATCTGCTCGAGCGGACAAAATGGGCGCCTTTTGCGCTGTTCGACCGGTTCGGCGCTTTCTGCGCGCAAAAAAAGATCGCCGGGATTCCGCTCGACGATTACTGTGCGCTTGTTTTTCGGTATTTCAGCGACGTGCCGGAGATTGACGCGGCGCGCCTGCGCGACCTAATGGCCTGCGACCGGCTGATTACCAACTCCACCGGCCGCCTGCCGCCTGTTCTCCGCACGCCGGACGCGCGGCTGAAACCCGCCGTCCGGGCCTATGAAAAGGCGCATCCCCGGCCCGCTGGCGTGAAACGCGGGTTCGCCTGGCTTTTCACCGAAAACCGGCTCGTCTGCGCGGAATACAAAGGGCGCGATCCCGTTTCCGGCGAATGGCCGCTCAAATGAACAGCGGCAGAACGACGATCAAGACCGTCATCGTGATGATAAACCCCACGGTTCCGATGGAAAGCACGTTTTGCAGACGGCTGTTGGTATATTTGCCCATGATGCGCTTGTTATTGACGAGCAGCGTCATAAAGATGAGGATGACCGGGCTCAAGATGCCGGCCACCTGCTGAGAAACGATGGAGATCTTCACCAGAGAGATGCCTGGGATCAGGATGATGGCGGCACCGGCCGCGATCATCGCCGTATAGATGCCGTAAAAAGCAGGCGCGTCTTTCGGCTTGTTATCCACGCCGCTCTCGAACCCGAACGCCTCGCAGATGGCGTAAGACGTGGAGAGCGGAATGATGGCGCACGCGAGGATGGACGCGCCGAGCAGCCCGACACCGAAAAGGATGAACGCATACGGTCCGGCCAGCGGCTCGAGCGCCTTCGCGGCCTGCGCGGCAGACGTGATGGGAACGCCCGCTTTGAAAAGCGTGGTCGCCGTGCAGACGATGATGAAAAAGGCGATGGCCATGCCCCAAATGGAGCCGATGTATGCGTCCGCGCGCTCGTAATTGAGCTGGGAGATCTTC
>CAUULH010000228.1:0-2570 GCA_963545875.1 uncultured Ethanoligenens sp. | reverse complement strand
GCGGGACGACGATCATGCCGCCCGGATGCTGGCCCGTGGTGCGGCGCACGCCCGTGCAGCCGAGCGCGAGCCTCGCCTGCTCGGCTTTCGTCACGGTCTTTCCCCGCTCTTCCAGATATTTCAGGACGAACCCATAGGCCGTCTTTTCCGCCACGGAGGAGATCGTCCCGGCGCGGAACACATGGCCCTTGCCAAAGAGCTCCTCGGTGTATTTGTGCGCCGTCGGCTGTTCGTCGCCGGAGAAGTTGAGGTCGATATCCGGCGATTTGTCGCCGTCGAACCCAAGAAACGTCTCGAACGGGATATCGTGCCCGTCGCGCCGCATCGGCGTGCCGCACTCGGGGCAGACCTTATCCGGCAGGTCAAAACCGGAACCGACGCTGCCGTCCGTGATGAACTCGCTGTGCTTGCATTTGGGGCAGACATAGTGCGGCGGCAGCGGATTGACTTCCGTGATGCCGGACATCGTGGCGACGAACGACGAGCCGACCGACCCACGCGAGCCAACGAGATACCCGTCGCTCTCCGATTTGGCCACCAGCTTCTGCGCGATCATATACAGCACGGAGAAACCGTGCTTCACGATGGAATCGAGCTCTTTTTTCAAGCGCTTTTCCACCAGCTCCGGCAGCGGGTCGCCGTAGATCTCATGCGCATGGCCCCAGGTGATGCGCTGGAGGTCGTCGTCCGCGCCGTCGAGCGATGGCGGATATTTGCCTTTCGGGATCGGGCGGATATCGTCGGCGATGCTGTCCGCGATCTTGTTCGGATTCTCCACCACGACCTCATAAGCGCGGTCGCCCAGATAGTCGAATTCTTTCAGCATCTCGTTTGTAGTGCGGAAAAAGAGCGGCGGCTGATGGTCGGTATCTTTGAAGCCCATGCCGGACATCAGGATCTGGCGGAAGATGCCGTCCCGCTCGTCGATGAAATGCACGTCGCACGTCGCGACGACCGGAATACCGAGCTCGTCGCCCAGCTTGAGGATGGTGCGGTTGTATTCTTTGAGCTGGTCTTCCGTCGCGCGGCCCTCCCGCACCAGAAAGCTGTTGTTGCAGAGCGGCTGGATCTCGAGATAATCGTAAAAAGACGCGATCTCTTTCAGGCGCTCCCAAGGTCTGCCGTCCTCGACGGCGCGGAAAAGTTCGCCCGCTTCGCAGGCGCTGCCGACCAGAAGCCCCTCTCGCAGGCGGTTGAGCTCACTGCGCGGGATGCGCGGATGCTTATAATAATAGTTGAGCTGAGATTTGGAGATTAGCTTATACAGGTTTTTAAGCCCCGTTTTGCTCTTGACCAATAAGATTTGATGATAGGTGGGCATCCGGCGCGGGTCGCCGCCGGTCGCGATCGCGTTGAGCTCGGAGACTTTGCCGACGCCCCGCTCTTTTTGCAGGCGTTTCAGCACTTCCACGAAGATCTCGGCCAGCACGAACGCGTCGTCGCACGCGCGGTGATGGTTAAAAGGCGGGAGTTTGAGCCCTTTGGCCACCGTATCGAGCTTATAGTTTTTAAGCCCCGGCACCGCCGAACGGCAGAGCGGGATGGAATCGACATAAGTATACGGAAAATCCATGCCGCAGCGCGCCGCGGCCGCTTTGCAGAACCCGGCGTCGAACTCCGCGTTGTGCGCTGTGAGCACCGCGTCTCCGCAAAATTCAAAAAACTGCCGAAGCGCCTCATCTTCATCCGGCGCGTCCGCCACCATGGCGTCCGTGATGCCGGTGAGATCGGTGATGCGGGGCGGGATAGGCCGATGCGGGTTGATGAACGTGTCGAACCGCTCGCCGATCTCGCCGTTTTCAATGACGACCGCGCCGATCTCGGTGATACGCTCATTTTTGGCGTTCAAGCCCGTCGTTTCCAGGTCGAACGCGATGAAGCGGCCGGAAAACGGCATATCTCCGTCGCCGACGGCGGCGGGCGCCGTATCGTCCACAAAATAATCTTCGATGCCGTAGATGACCTTGATGTGTCCGCCGGCCTTTTCCACGTCTTCGGCGGCGTTCATCGCGTCCGGAAACGCCTGCGCGACGCCGTGGTCGGTGATCGCTATGGCTTTATGGCCCCATTCGGCCGCGCGCTTGACGTATTCTGCGGCGGGCGTCATGCCGTCCATCGCGGACATGTTCGTATGTAAATGGAGCTCTACGCGCTTGACCGGCGCATCGTCACCCCGCTCTTTTTTCTTGGCCGAGGAGATATCGAGCGCGCGGATATTGACGTCGTGATCGTAGGTATCATAGCTGGCTTCGCCGCGCACCGCGACGGTCAGCCCGTTTTTCAGCTTTTCGAGCAGGGATTCCAGCCGTTTCTTGTCCTTGATGATCTTAACAGTGATCGAGGACGTAAAATCCGTGATATTGAACTTGACGATGCTTTTTTTACCGTCACGCGTATCGCGCGTCTCAAGACCGAAAACATTGCCCCAGACCGTGACCTCGCCGGAATCCTGCGTTACGGTATTGAGCGCCTGGAATTTGCCGCGGATGGCTTTGCCGTAGAGCACGCCCGAGAGTTTGACCGGGGTCTTCCCTTCTTTTGCGGAAGAGGTGCGGTGTTTCTCCGCAGGC
>CAUULH010000227.1:0-2613 GCA_963545875.1 uncultured Ethanoligenens sp. | reverse complement strand
TTGGACATCTTCTCGCCGTTATCGCCTAAGATCATGCCGTGGCTCGTGCGTTTCTGATACGGTTCCGGCGTGGGGACGATGTGCATATCGTACAGCGCCTTGTGCCAGAAGCGCGAATAGAGCAGATGGAGCGTGGTGTGCTCCATGCCGCCGTTGTACCAGTCCACCGGCATCCAGTATTTCATCGCTTCCGGCGAGGCAAGCGCCTTGTCGTTGTGCGGGTCGGTATAGCGGATAAAATACCACGAGGAGCCCGCCCATTGAGGCATGGTGTCCGTTTCGCGTTTGGCGGGGCCGCCGCAGTGCGGGCAGGTGGTATTCACCCAGTCCGTCATGGCGGAGAGCGGCGATTCGCCGGTGTCCGTCGGCTCGTAGGATTTCACTTCCGGCAGGAGCACCGGGAGCTGATCTTCCGGCACCGGCACCCAGCCGCACTTATCGCAGTGCACGAGCGGGATGGGCTCGCCCCAGTACCGCTGGCGGGAAAAGACCCAGTCGCGCAGCTTGTAGTTGACTTTCGCTTCGCCGCGGCCGTCCGCCTTGAGTTTTTCGATGATCGTCTTTTTGGCTTCTTCGACCGAAAGGCCGTTTAAAAAGCCGGAATTGATCAGCGTGCCCTTGGCGCAGTCGGTAAACGCCGCTTTGGTCACATCGCCGCCCGCGACGACTTCCACCACGGGCAGGCCGAATTTTTTCGCGAAGGCGAAATCGCGGTCGTCGTGCGCCGGCACGGCCATGATGGCGCCGGTGCCGTAGGTGACGAGCACATAATCCGACAGAAAGATCGGGATCTCTTTCCCCGTGGCGGGGTTGATCGCGCGCACGCCTTTGAGCGCCACGCCCGTTTTGTCCTTCTGCACCTCGGTGCGCTCAAAATCGGATTTATGCGCCGCCGCGTCCTGATAGGCGCGCACCTCATCGGCGTTCTCGATGCGGCCTTCCCACTTTTTGAGGAGCGGATGCTCCGGCGCCAGCACCATGTACGTCGCGCCGAAGATCGTATCCGGACGCGTGGTGTAGACGCGGATGGGGTCGCCCGCCGTGGTATCGAAGCGGATCTCCGCGCCGGTGGAACGGCCGATCCAGTTGCGCTGCTGAACTTTCACGCGGTCGATATAATCGACCTTGTCGAGGTCGTTGATGAGCTTGTCTGCGTAGGCCGTGATCTTGAGCATCCACTGGCTCTTGACCTTATGGATGACCGGGCTGCCGCACCGCTCGCAGACGCCGTTCACCACTTCTTCGTTGGCCAGCACGCATTTGCAGGAGGTGCACCAGTTGACGCGCATCTCTTTTTTATATGCCAGCCCGTGTTTGAAGAGCTGGAGAAAGATCCACTGCGTCCATTTATAATAAGAAGGGTCCGTCGTGTTGATCTCGCGCGACCAGTCGAACGAAAGGCCCAGCGATTTGAGCTGCTGTTTGAAATGCGCCACGTTGTTTTTCGTCACGATGGCGGGATGGATATGGTTTTTGATGGCGAAATTTTCGGTAGGCAGACCGAAAGCATCCCAGCCCATCGGGTAGAGCACGTTGTATCCCTGAAGGCGGCGCTTGCGGGCCACGATATCGAGCGCCGTATACGAGCGCGGATGCCCGACATGGAGCCCTTGGCCGGACGGATACGGAAACTCGACCAGCGCGTAGAATTTAGGCAGGGAAAAATCGTCTTTCGCGTGAAAAACGCCGGTCTTTTCCCAAATATCCTGCCACTTTTTTTCAATGGCGGCAAAATCGTAATGCACGTCTTAACCCTCTTTTCTAATGAGTGAGCTGATATCGACGGGCTCGCCGTCCGCCCAGAGCCGTTCGAGATTGTAGAACTCGCGGACGTCCCGCCTGAAGAGGTGGATGACGAGGCTGCCGTAATCCATCACGATCCAGGTGGCGGAATGCGCGCCTTCTATACTGAGCGGCTCGATGCCCGCCTCCGAAAAGCGAAATTCCAATTCTTCCGCCAGAGATTTCACCTGCGTGGTGCTGTTCCCCGTGACGATGAGGAAATAATCGGCCAAAATGCTGATCTTTCCGATGCCGATGGCCGTTAAGTCTTCCGCTTTCCGCTCAGAAAGCACTTCCACCGCTTTTTTGAGCATTTCCTTTGGGGTCAGTGCGACCGCCTCCTTTTTTTGCGGGCCCGTATCAAAACGCCCGATGAAAAAGGGCGGTGCGCGGGCGGCCCGGCCCATGCACCGCCGCTAGGGCGTCTGTTATCGATTTTTCAGCTTTTGGCCCGGCTCTCGAGGATCTCGTTTCGGGTCTCCACCGTGCCGGCGTGCAGAAGCGCACCTTTATCAAGCAGATAGCGGATGCTCGTTTCCGTCATGGCGAGAACGCCGTCGTCCAGCGAGCGCTCTGACGCCGCGCGAAAGGCTTCCACATCGGGATAATCGCGGTCCTCGGAGATACCGTCGGCCAGAAAGACGATCTTTTCAAGCTTTGTCATGCCCTGATGGCCCGTGGTGTGCCAGCGCACGGCATTCAGCACTTCGGGGTCCTTTACGCCGTACTCGTTCTGGAGCAGGGCCGCGCCCGCGATGGCGTGCCAAAGGCTCGGCGTCGCTTTTTCCACGTCATCAAGCAGTATACTATATTTCCGGAGGGTTTGCAACT
>CAUULH010000226.1:0-2643 GCA_963545875.1 uncultured Ethanoligenens sp. | reverse complement strand
CGTATCGGTACGAAGGCAAGAAGGATCAGGTGACGCTCCGCGATTATTTTCCCGCCGGAAAACAGGTGGGCCGGACCGTCTCCCTATCCCTGGATCCATCCGATCCGAGCCAGGCGGATAACGGGAGCCGGTTCTACGCGCTCCTTCTCGCCTTTTGCTTTCTGGCGGCCATCACTGTTCTGCTCCAGCTGATCGCAAAAAACGGAGCAAAAACAAATTTCACAGTCGACCAAAGCAAACGATTGATTTTCATACTGGCCGGTGGCATCCGCTCTTCTGTATGCTTATTCCCTTTCTTGACGTCATTTTGATTGGCCGGTCTTTTCACCGTAAGCGGTGAAAAGACCGGCCAATCCTTGTAAGCGCCTTCATTTCCGCGCGCATTCTTCCGGCGCTGCTGAGATTTTACACAAAGATTACCTGCTTCATACAGACGCCCGCTTTTTTTCAGGCTGAAATTACCTATAATCATCTTAAGAAGCAGAAGGACAAAAAGCAGAAAGGTCACGACATGGAGAAACAGAGAAAGCCGAAAAAAGCCAAGATCATCCAATCCGGATGCGCGATCGTGCTCTCCGCGAGCATCCTCACGGTGGGCGCTGCCGCTTCTTCCCCAAGCGTAGTCAGCAGCCGGATCGATACGGTCTCGGTCAGCGCCGCGGATTCCGTCAAGTATGGCAGCGAATACGATCAGGCGCTGAGCAGCAGTTTCCCCAACGGGTTCAAGCCGGGATTCGGTTCCGCGCTCGCGTATAAGGACACGCTGGCCGACGGCAGCATCGAATATTACGGGCTGGGCGACCGCGGCCCGAACGTCGATGCGCCGAACGTCATCTACAACGGCAAAACGTACAACGGAAAATTCTTCGTCACGCCGGATTATACGCCTTCTATCGCGGTCATCAAAGTCTCCGCAGATGGAAAAACCTCTGCCGTGGAAGAAAACAGCGAGATCAAATTGAAGAACAGATCCGGCAAGGCGCTCACCGGCACGGTGTATGATACGAACGGTCTTACGCTGAACACGAGCTCCAAAAAAAAATCTTTTCTCCAGTTCACTCCGAGCATTAACCGCATCGCGGACACCGGAGAGATCGCGCTGGATGCCAATTTGAACCCGCTGACCCATAACACGAACCCGACGAGCGAGGATACGGACATTTCCAGCATCGACAGCGAGGGGCTGGCCGTGGACAGCAACGGAAACTTCTGGGTAGCCGACGAGTACGGCCCGTTCATCGTGGAATTCGACTCCACCGGGAAGGAGATCAAACGCCTTCAGCCCGGAAACGGCCTGCCCGGCATCTTGGTTAACCGCATCCCCAACCGGGGCCTTGAGGATCTGACCCTCTCGCCGGACGGAAAATACCTGTTCGCCGCCGAGCAGAGCGTGCTGGATATCGGCGGGACCAACCAGACTTCCTCCAAAGGGACGGATGCAAACGGCAAAACGACCGGAACAGCCAACTTCGTCCGCATCATGAAGATCGATTTGAGCACCGGAACGACCGTGGCGACTTACGGCTATCCGATCACCGCGAGCGACGGCAACTCGATCTCTTATAAGAACAAAAAGACGCTGATGCTCGGCGATATCTTCGCCCTCTCCGATACCAGCCTCCTCGTCATGGAGCACGGCACGGGCACACTGAGCGGCTCTACTTTCAGCAACAGCGATTCTTATCAGAACGTCCTCTACACGTTCGATATGAGCAAAGCGACCAATCTCGACCAGTATGAGCACGATACCTATGATTCGTCGGATTCCTATCAGGCTTCCGTAGCCAAAGACGACGAGACCAACGCGCTCGAAAACGACGCGGCGCTTCCCTCTTCCGTGACGCTCGGGAGCAAGACGATGCTGCTCGACCTGCGCGCAAACGGCTGGCCGACAGATATCCAGAAATCCGAGGGACTGGTCGTCAACCCGGACGGCAAGACCATCACCGTCGTCAACGACAACGATTTTACCGCGAGCTACACGCTCACCAATCCCGCGGACACTTCGGATGACGCCAAGGACATCACCAACTACACGGTCTCTATCGACGCAAGCGGCAAGAAGACCTGGTATTACAGCAATACTATGACGGCCGCCGACCTCAGCGCGGCAACACCCGTGAGCGATCCCGGTTTGAAATTCACCGCCGCGCCGGCTACTTCTTCCGATGAAGATGTGGAGGACAGTCAGGATTATCTGATGAACATCACGCTGTCGAGCCCGATCATGACGCCGTACGCGGCTAAAGCCGCCGGCACCGGCACTTCGTCCGGCACATCTTCTTCCGGCACGACTTCAAGCGGCTCTTCTTCGGGCACGGCAGGCAGCACTTCTTCTATTGTTGCCAACCCGTCCACCGGCGCTTCCGAGACGTTCCCGGTACCGGCAGTCGTGATCTTCCTCACAGCCTCGGCCGGCGCGGTCCTTGCCTTCCGCCGCAAGAACTGATCTCATCCCACTGCACTCCCGAATCCTTTCAAAATCTTTTTTGGACCACTCGCCCGGCGGGTGGTCGCTTTTTTCCCCGGCATCAAAAAGGGACAGCCAAAAGGAAAAGTATATGCGATTATTTCCCATCATGCAGCTATCGAAAAAGGGTGTTCTCATGTCTGACAAAGAAAAAGAATCGCCTTTCGATTATG
>CAUULH010000225.1:0-2673 GCA_963545875.1 uncultured Ethanoligenens sp. | reverse complement strand
CCGATGACATGGGATGCTTTTGTTCACGGCCCCGTGGTGGACTTTTTCAATCAGTACAAAATCGAAAAACTCACCATAGACAATGGAAACGGCGATAAAGCCAAGCTTTCCAAGATGAAAGACTGCGGCATCAAAATTGAAACCAGCTCGACCACTACGATTTGATTTTATCGCGCCAAAAAGCGCCCGACCCTGCATCACAGCAAGGCCAGGCGCTTTTCAGAATTTGAAGCTGCTTAAACTGTTCAGGATGGTATCCTGATCTTTTTTAGGCTCCGGCGGCTCCGCTGGCTTTTCGGGAATCGGAGAAACCGGCTTGTCGGGCACTTTTTCGGTCTGCTGACCGTTCAGCACCTCACTGAGTGCGGATCTCAGGATTTCCTTCAGGCGGGCGGAATCGGAAAGATCGTCTTTCTTCTTTCCGGTGCAGATCAGAATGGCATCCACGATGAGCTGGGCTTTTTGCCCGCGCTTGAGTTTATCAAGCATCTGGGCAACTTCTCTGTGATCCGGATTTTTCGGGTTCAGCCGGATGGAAAACCGGTAGTTCTTGCCCATGGTCTCATCCCCTTATTTCCGATTTGCCTGGATATGGGCTACAAGATCGTAGCCTTTCGCGTTTGCCATCGGATCGGGAAGGACGGTGATGTTTTCGGATTTCGGCAGTTCGTTTTGCAGAAGCGCCGCGCCGCCGCCGAGAAAGAATACCGGTTCGCGTGCCGCGTTGATATGGCATTCCTGTGCGATCTCCACTCTCAATTCTTCCACATACTGCCGGGCATGGCTGCGGATGATTGCCTTTTCCTCATTTGGCAGCATAGACGGAGCCAGCGAGATCACATCGGAGATCATCTGATCTTCCGGAGAATCCCCGGCAAGCACCTCGATCTCCTCGTGAATTTCCTGAAACAGCCCGATCACGCCTTTGGGAAGGCTGTGCAAATGGCTGATATCGGGATTTCCGTGGATCAGCCGCACGATGTCTACCGTATACCCGCCGATATCGACCAGCGTGCAGGACGGCATTTTTTCGATTTCACTAATGCGCGGCGTGATGGCCGCCCAGCACTGCGGGTACAGATAAACGTTTTTCACGTCGATGCTGTACTGCTTGTCGCCGAAAAGAAACGGCACATGATCGCGTTTCAGATACCGGATAAAGGCGTCTTTCAGCGTGTGGATGTAGGCGGGCGGAAGGCCGACCGCCAGCGAAACATTTCCTCCGGCGATATCCGCCCGGGCGAGCTCTTTGCCAATGGCGAAAAGCGTCAGGATGAAATAATCGTCGTTGATGGATTTGTCCCGCCGGTATGGGAGCCGGTCTCGCGTCAGCGCGTACCATTTCCCGTTCCAGAAAAGGGACTGGTCTTTTCCCGTGATGAACGGCGGCCGGGTCATGTACATTTTGAAACCGGCCGGAAAGCGCTCATGTACGGTCTTGATCTCACTGTTGCCATGATCGATGGCGATGATGGTGGATTCGTCCATAAAAAATACCTCCGTTGTTTTATTTTCACGGCGCCGTTTGATCGGCTGACCGGAGAACGGCTTATTTTGTTTCCGGCGTACCCGCAGAAGTTTCTTTCAGGCGAACCGGAAGTACGATATGCAGATCTGAATAGCCGGCCTTTTCATCCAGACGTGACCGCAGAAAAAGAGGACTCAGCGGCCCATCGTAATCGACCGTGAACTCTTTCGACCCGATCTTGCGGATGGTCTCAGACCAGTATTTCGGATTTACGCCGATCGTAATTTCCGGTATGCTCTCGTCCGCTTTTTCGAGCAGGTAGATATCCGCTGATAAAGCAGCGCTGGCACTGCGGGCGCGGGCATGAGCCTGTCCTTCTTTCGGGCAGATGTTCAGAACAAGCGGCGCGACCTTCGCGTCATTTGTTACCAGTCCGACCGTCTGAACGACGTCTTTCCAGTCTTCCACGGCAAAGCGGACCGGATGATGATAATCTCGGACAATACTGTCCATGTTGAACGGGTTCTCCGCAATGCGTAAAGCCGTGATGCAGATGTTGTCCGCTTTCAGCCACAGATGTTTTTTCCCGGAAGAAAATGTTACGGTCTTGCTGGCCTTGAAGCCTTTGTCCGCCAGAATCAGATTGACGATCCCGCCCGGAAGCAGGAAGTCCAGCTTCGTTTCTTTATCAGTCGGCGCGGCATACCGCGCGCAGCGGAACCCGTCCACCGCCTCAAAGCGGATCTGACCGTCTTGACGGGAGATGTGAATGGCATGGAACGCCATCCTGTCCTCGTTTGGATACATGGCATACGCAACCGTATCGACGGCTTTCAGAAAATGGGCCGTGTCAAAAGTCTCCTCGTTTTCGACGCCGCCGTCTTCTTCCGGAGACGGCATGTCCATAAATTCCATTTTCGGTGTTTCCATGGCGAACCGCTGACGGGCATGGCGGAAATTGAGGATCGTGCCCTGATCGTTCAGCTCTACGGTGCCGCCGACAAACCGGCCGACCGCCGAACCAAACAGCGCCGCGTCCGCGATAAATTCGCCGTCCATCATGTCTGCCGCACCGGGCACCGTCACAACGTACTGGGATTCGCCGTTGTTCGCGGTGATCTCAGCTGTGCCGTTCT
Source organism: uncultured Ethanoligenens sp. (assembly GCA_963545875.1). Taxonomy (GTDB): domain Bacteria; phylum Bacillota; class Clostridia; order Oscillospirales; family Ethanoligenentaceae; genus Ethanoligenens. The sequence goes on along the minus strand of CAUULH010000225.1, from coordinate 69 downwards.
TTGCCCGAATTCTCAGGCTGCTGTAAGACGGGATCGCGGCATTCCGGCTCGTGAAGCGGAGCGCGTCCG
>CAUULH010000224.1:0-2676 GCA_963545875.1 uncultured Ethanoligenens sp. | reverse complement strand
GCCGGCCCGATGCGGATGCGCCGCATGCCGTAGGTGACCGCCACCGTAAAATTATCCAGGTTTGCCGAAAGAGCGAAAAGCAGGGCAGCCGCAAAAGCAGAAAACATGAAGATCTCCTCTTTTTTGGATTTGGCGGGACTCACACGCCCGGTCCTTTTATTCATGGTATTGAGAAGACTTATCCATGTTGCCTGCCGTTCCGGAGAAAAAGGGAAAATCCTTAAATTTCCAGATATACTGTTATTCACACAGAATATCAGGCGAATGATATAAAAAAATCAAAAATATTAATAAAAAATAGTTGACAATACACAAAACCGGAGTATACTAAAGGCAGAGTAAACGATGGCTAAAACGTTTACATCCTCTTTCTGTTCTCTATTCTTATCAGGCAGAACGGCCGCCCGGCTTCTCAAAAGAGAAAACGGCCTGATCTTCATGTGTCGTTTTCTTTTCTTTTTGCTTTTTATTCCAACATCGCTGCCGGTCTCTGAGGCGACGGAGAAGGATGGCGCGTATCCGACCGACGGGGATACGGCGGGCTGGACGCTTTCCTTCGCGCATTGATAAAAAATCTCGGCGCTTGTCTTTTTTTGGGGCCCTGCGAGAGGGAAAAAGGGGAAAATCATGAAAAAGATCACGATCAAGGAAGTTGCTAAAGCGGCAGGCGTTTCCATTGCCACGGTCTCCCGCGTTTTGAACAGCTCGGGCGGATACAGTGACGAAACATGCCGGATGATCGAGGAGACGATGAGAAAGTTGGGCTATCAGCCCAACAGCGCGGCGCGCGCATTAAAGAGCAAGCAGTCCAATCTGCTCGGCTTTATGCTGCCGGTCGCCCAGACGACTTCGCTGGAGCGCATCCTGTATGCTTTTGAACGGGAAGCGGAACAGGCAGGCTATCAGGTCATCGTCTGCCGGGCGGGGGGAGACCCGGCGCAGATGGCAAAACGCATCCGCATCTTGTCGGGCTTTCAGGTGGACGGTATCGCTTTCTGTTCGCATCAGCCCAGCGAGGCTTTCGATCGGGTGATTTTGGCCTCTCACGTTCCCAGCGTACTGATCGCCAATTTTTCGGCCACAGGGAAGCTTCCCAGCATCCGAACGGACGATTTTGCCGGCGCCTACGCGGCGGCGGCTTATCTGTATGAGCGCGGCCATCGGCGTTTTGCCTTTTTGGTCGGTCCAAAAGACGATACGACCGCCGGCATGTCCCGACTGAACGGATACCGTCAGGCCCTGATCGACCGCGGCATCGGCGTGGATAAGAGATTGATCTTTTACGGAGATTTCGGCTTTCAGAACGCGCGCCGGGCGGCAAAAGATCTGGTCGGGCATCGAAAACGGTTTACCGCCGTTCTGGCGGCCTCTGACGACATGGCGACGGCCGTCCTTTCGGAAAGCTATGAGGCCGGTGTCCATATCCCGAATGAATTCTCCATCATCGGCTACGATGATATCGTGACGGCTCAAATGGCTATCCCGCCGCTTTCGACGATGGCTCAGCCCTTTGAAGAACTTGGACGGCAGGCTGTGCAGATGCTTATCGAGGAGATCACGGCGGGCCGGGCGCCGGAACCCCGGGTGCTGCCCATCCATGTCGTGGAGCGGAAAACGGTGCGTGCACTGACTTGAAAGCCGTTTCGTACCGGAATGAAAACGGGCGGACGAAAAAAGTCGACCTTTTATGTTTTACTCTTCCCCCCATTTGCCTTATAATAGAAAAGGTAATCAGAATGTAAAATGAAAGTAAAGCTAAAATCAAATGCTGGGAGAGTTGCTTACAAGATGGCCAATCTGCATATGGAGCACAGCCGGGGCTCTACGGATTACAGCGACGGTTCTGTCGAAAACGATCTGCTCGATATCGTAAAAGAGCCCAACCCGGATTATGACCGGATCATTGCGAACGACCGGCGGTGGCCGGTTTTATATCATTTGTCCCATTTGCGGGAAAACATCCTCAACTGGTATCCGTTTGCTCCCGGAGCGGAGGTCTTGGAAGTGGGCGCCGGATGCGGTGCCGTCACGGGCGCCTTGTGCGCGGCCGCCGGCCATGTGACGGCCGTTGAATTGACGGAGCGGCGCGCAAAGATCAATTATTACCGCCATCGGGATCTTGACAATCTGGATATCTATGTGGGAGATATGTTTAAGATCCACTTTGAACAAAAATTCGATTATATCACGCTTATCGGCGTGCTGGAATATGCGGGCCTGATGTGCCATGGAGAAAAGCCTTATCAGCAGCTCCTGAAATGGCTGAAAAGCATGCTCAAACCGGGCGGCCGCCTGCTGATTGCCATCGAGAACCGGTTCGGCTTAAAGTACTTTTCGGGTGCCAGAGAAGACCATACGGGCGGTTTTTTCGACGGGATCAACGGGTATCCGAACGGAGGCCCGGCCCGCACGTTCACCCAGACAGAGCTGAAGGCTGTTCTTCGTGAGGCCGGTTTCGATGCGCCGTCCTTTTACTATCCGCTGCCGGATTACAAGTTTCCCAAGATGATTTATACGGAAGAGAGCATTCGGGATTTTGACCCGAACCTGAACTTTGAAGCGCTCGACCGGGAACGTTTCCGCTTTTTCGGCGAGAACAAGGTGGGCGGCGCGCTGGCCCGCGAAGGCGCTCTCGGCACGTTTGCCAATTCCTTTTTCGTCGATACGGAGCCGCTG
>CAUULH010000223.1:0-2685 GCA_963545875.1 uncultured Ethanoligenens sp. | reverse complement strand
CCTTATTGCGGAAGCGTAACGCATACCGCTGTTCCTCGGCCCGGCGTGCTTTCGATATTCACCGTACCGCGGTGCGCCTTCACGATATCGCGCACGATGGCAAGTCCAAGCCCGTTTCCGCCCTGTGCGCGGGAGCGGGCTTTGTCGACCCGATAAAAACGGTCGAATACATGCGGCAGATCTGCGGGCGGTATGCCGGCACCGGTATCCCGCACGGTCAGGATTACGCTGTTTTCAGAACGATCCGCTTCGATAACGATCCTGCCGTCGTCAGGCGTGTATTTGACCGCGTTCTCCGTAAGTGCGCGCAGCATCTGCTTGATGAGCGCACGGTCTGCTGTCATTATGACGGCTTCTTCCGCCTGTATGGCCACAGAGCGTCCGAACGCAAATCGTGTTTCATCCGCCACTTCCTGCAAAACAGTTTGAAGCTCGAACGATCCGAGCCTGACTTGTAAGCTGCCGTTATCGCTTCGCGCCAAAAAAAGCAGACGCTCCACCAGCGTTTTCATGCTTTCCGTTTCATCGCCAATCGCTTCCGCGGCCTCGTGAAGGACCGCCGGGTCATCTTTGCCCCAGCGGCGGATAAGGTCGGCATAGCCTTGGATGACCGCGATAGGCGTCCGAAGTTCATGGGAAGCGTCAGAAACGAAGCGTTTTTGCCGCTCGAATGCGCTTTCGAGCCGGGCAATCATCTCGTTGAACGTTCTTGCAAGGCGCGAAAGCTCGTCATCCGCTTCGCCGACGGTCACTCGCTTGGTCAAATCGCTGCCGCTGATGGCTTTCGCCGCTGAAGTCATGGCGGCGATAGGCCGCAGGGCACGGCGGCTGATAAACGCGCCGACGGCCATCGAGATCAAAATCCCGGCCGCGTCCGCCACGGCCATCAGAAGAAATAAGAGCTTAAGGAAACGATACTCCGCCCGCATGTTGTAGGCGACTTGAAGACAGCCCACCATTTTTCCGTTCTTTGTGACGTTTACATTTTCCACTACCGTATGCGTATCCTTGTATTCCAGCACTTGGATCTGCCCCAGTTTTTTCGTGGGGTCCGGCAGCACGGAAGGCAAGATCCCCACTGTGCGAGTCACGGCCCCGTCCGTGGAGACGAATTTCGCGCCTGTTTCCGGATAAGCCTCCAATTCTGTGGGCAAACGGATCTCCGCTCCATTCCAGTCGGTTTTTTCAAGGCTTGAAAGCGTCGTTTGAACATCCGCCTGCACCTGTATTCGGATCTGCCGGATGAGATAGTACCGCAGGCCAAACAGAATGCCCGCATTCAGCACCACCAAAACAGCAGAAAACAAAATCGCGTAGATCAGGGTCAGTTTCCATGATAAGCGGCGCGGCCAGCATTTTCTAAAGATCGGGATCTTTTTTATCCAGCACATAGCCTACTCCCCGTACCGTATGGAGCAATTTCGGCTCAAAGGCGTCGTCCATTTTACTGCGAAGATAGCGGACGTATACATCCACGATATTGGCCTCACCGTCATATCCATCGCCCCATACATAATCCAGGATCTGCCCGCGGGTAAGCACGATGCCCTGATTCCGCATCAGATAGGCTAAAAGATCGAATTCCCGCTTTGTCAGGCGGATGTCCGTATTCCCGCGGCTGACCGTCCGCCCTTCCGCATCCAATATGAGATCATCGACCACAAACTGCCGCACCTGAGCGGATGCGTTCTTGCTTCGCAGAGCCGCGCGGATGCGTGCGAGCAGTTCTTCCATATGGAAAGGCTTGGTGATGTAGTCGTCGGCGCCGCTGTCGAGGCCTTCCACTTTGTCGGAAATCTCGCCTTTTGCCGTCAGCATCAAGACAGGCACGGCGGAAAAAGTCCGCACGCGGCGGCAGATCTCCGTGCCGTCCATCCCCGGAAGCATCCGGTCGAGCAGCACGAGGTCCGGTCTCCACGACGGCACAGTGTATAAGCCCGCCGTACCGTCGTATTCACAATGCGGCTCATAGCCCACGTGTCTGAGTTCCAGCTCCAGCAGGCGGGCAAGACGCTTATCGTCTTCTATTATGAGTACCTTTGTCCGACTCAAACGCCACACCTTCTTTTATCCGTACACACCCATTATATCACGCGCTCTGCACGGAACCCAGCCGTCCTTTAAGAAAAACGGCGGCCGCCGGGATCACGGAGAGCATGACGATGCCGACGACGATCAAGCTGAAATGCGCTTTGATATAAGGAACATTGCCAAAGAAATAGCCGATGGCGAACATCGCGGAGACCCACGAAACGCCGCCAACGATATTATAGCTCAAAAACCGCCGATAAGACATTGCGCCCACACCGGCGACAAACGGCGCAAATGTGCGGATAATGGGCACGAAACGAGCAATGGTGATCGTCTTGCCGCCGTGCCGTTCGAAAAAGCGCTGTGTGCGTTCAATATTTTTTTGTTTGACGAACAGGATGTGATCGCCCCGCTCCACACGGTCGTGGAGCAGACGCCCGATTTGGTAATTTAGCGTATCGCCCAGAATGGCGGCGGCAAAAAACAGGATCAGCACGGCAGGCAGTAAAAGCGGCGCATCGACCGCGATCAGTGCGGCCGTCATAAAGATGAGCGAGTCGCCGGGCAGAAACGGAATCACGACCAGCCCGGTCTCAATAAAGATGACCGCAAATAATACCGCATAAGCAAGAGCGGTGTGCTGACCGATCAGCG
>CAUULH010000222.1:0-2691 GCA_963545875.1 uncultured Ethanoligenens sp. | reverse complement strand
AAGCTGCCGAACTGGAAAGCGGCGGCCGAGCTGGTGCGCAAGATCGCGCAGAACTACAAGCTGCCGTACTACACGCTCTCGCCGACCTATTCCATCTGCAAAGAGCACGGCTATCTTTCGGGCGAGCAATTCACCTGCCCGAAATGCGGCAAGCCCGCGGAAGTCTACAGCCGCATCACGGGCTACTACCGCCCGGTGCAGAACTGGAACGACGGCAAATCGGAAGAATACCGCGAGCGCAAACTGTACGACCCGCTCCATTTCGCCATCGAAGCCAAACAGGCCGAGAAGAAGGCGGCTCCTGCGGAAGCGCCGGCAAACCGGCCGGCCGAGCCGGGAAAAGCGGCTCTGCTTTTCACCACCAAAACGTGCCCGAACTGCCGCATGGCCAAACGCGTTCTGGACGAAGCGGGCGTGCCTTATCAGATCGTGGACGCGGATGAAAACGCGCATCTCGTTCGCCTGTACGGCGTAATGCAGGCGCCGACGCTCATCGTTGTGGACGGCAAAACGGTGGACCGCTTTGCCAACGCCTCCAACATTAAAAAATACGCGGAAAACCGCTGTTAGCTCTTTTCGAAAAAAGACGGCTGCCGGCAAAACGGTATCCGGCTTCGGAACGTTCCCTCTTTTCGAGGGAGCGTTCCTTTTTTTCTGCCCGCCCGCAAGCGGGGCAATAGCTTCTCATCTGCTCCGTCAGATACCGGACCAGCCGGGCATAGCGCTTAGGGGAAAGGGCGGCGAACCGCACGCCATATTCCACCTGCCCGCCTTGCCGATCCAGGCGAACGACATTCGCTGAGATCCCGCCCACGCCGGCAAGCCCGACCCGCACGGCTTCTTTCCGGAAAAAGGCCGCATCCGGGCAGACGATGCGCATCCCGCTCTCCGAAAGATCCCGCATCCGTCCCCATATGGGCTCCGAAAGGCTTCGACAGCGGATGCACACGGCCGCATCGACGGTGATACGCTCCGTTTTTCGGAAACGCGGCCTTTCAAAGCAGAGGGCCACGCTGAACAGGATCGCGCCGAAATCATACAGAGACCAGAAAAAATTGAGGAAAAGGGCGGCGGCTTCTTCCCCGCACGGCGCGCCGTATCGAAGACGAATGGCCATTTTGATCCATCCGGCGGCCGTAATCAGCAAAAGCGCGATCTGCGGCCATGCGGCCCAGAGCGTAAACGAAACGTGCCGTGTGCTCGTCTCTTTAGGCGTCACACGAAAGCGTGACATGCGGACGCCGAGCGATTCCAGCAGAGAAACCGCCGCCAGATAAGGCGCCATCGCCGTTTCATAGAGATGGCTGAGGCCCCGGCTCCGATTGCCGGACGTGAGCAGATCATACGAAAGCAGGCTTCCCAAATAAGCCGGCGCCCAAAAAAGCAGGAACGGAAAAAGACCGGCGTGAACGGTAGCGAGACCAAAAAGCAGAAAAAAGATCGGGCTCAATAGATAAATGAGTTTCTGCACGCCAAAAAACCAGTACAGCAATCCATCCAGATACAAAAGGCGCTGGCAGAACGTAAGACCCGGCAGTGTCAGCGGGTTCCAGCGGCGCGCCACCTGGATGTTGCCCCGGCACCAGCGCTCCCGCTGGCGGAGCAGATCGCCGAACGTGCCGGCGGCGAGCCCGGCCGTCAGTTCTTTATTGACGAAAACGCCGCGGTATCCGTGGGCCTGGAGCAGCATGCCGGTCGCCATATCCTCGGTGATACAGCCGCGCGGGATGCCGCCGATCTCATCCACCGCTTTCCGCCTGAGCACCGCGTTGGTGCCCACATGCAGTACGGCGTTGAACCGCGCCCGCCCCTCCTGGACCTCCCGCATAAAGAAATCCTGCTCGTTGGGGATGCGGTCGTTTTGTTTTAAATTGTACTGAAAGGCATCCGGATTGTAAAAGACCTGCGGCGTCTGGACAAAACCGGTCTTGGCGTCGGCAAAATAGCCGACCGTCTCCCGGAGAAAATTCGGCTTAGGGACCATGTCGGCGTCAAAAAGGGCAAAAAGCTCGCCTTTGCCGTGCGAAAGGCCGAAGTTGAGGTTGCCCGCTTTGGCGTCGCCGTGCTCCCCTCGCGCGAGATACCGGACGGAAAGCCGCCCGCACAGCCGCCGCACGCTTTCACGGCCGCCGTCGTCGCAGAGGTACACAGTCAGTTTCTCTTTTGGATAATCGAGATTTTGACAGGCGACGATGGTCTTCCTCAGCAGCGCCGCCGACTCATCGTAAGTGGGAATGAAGATATCCACCGTGGGCAGAGGAGCCGCCGGAAAAGAACGCATCTCCGGCGGCCGGTACGGCTCCCAGAACAGCAGATGGCAGACGGCGTCGTGCCCCGTGCGCAGCGCTTCCGCCGCGAACAGGAGCAGACCGAAAAACAAGCTGAGAACGCCGTCCTGCACGGGAAGCGTATCGGCCGCCCGCCAGAACAGATAGATCCCTTGCAAAAAAAGCGAGAGCAGAAGAAAACTTTTCCGGAAGCCATCCGCCGCGCGGGAAAGGAAAAAAGCGGCAAAAAGCCCGGCGAAAAGCGTCTCGAACAAAAGGCAAGCCGCGCGGCCGTTTTCGATGAACGAAAAGGAGAGATCGGGCAGAGAGATTGTTAAGTGAAGATCCATGCAAGCTTCCATTCATTTACATACGCTGTTTTCATGTACTTTACCAAGAATAATACAATAATTTCCTCGTTTTG
>CAUULH010000221.1:0-2713 GCA_963545875.1 uncultured Ethanoligenens sp. | reverse complement strand
CCGGCACGGTGAACGTAAAGCAGACCGTCTATCGCGGCGTGCGCATCACCATCGGTCCGGCGGCCATCCGCCTCGAAAACGACTGCACGGAGGCGCGCTTTTGCCTGAAAAGCGGAAAGATCGTTTCTGAGCCTCTTCCATCGGCGGATGAAAGACTGGAAAAAAAGAATGAATCGTGATATAATGCTTTTACTTGTAAAGGCAGGAGCTTACTGAAGAAAGGGCTTTTTGGCATGGCGGCGAAAGAAAAAAAACCGGAACTTGCGGTTGGACTGATCGGCGTGGGCGTGATGGGCGGCGGCATGGCGGCCAATCTGCTGAAAGCCGGCTTTCCTCTGTGCCTGTATAACCGGACGCGCGCCAAATGCGCGCCGCTCCTTGAGCGCGGCGCCGTGTGGAAAGAAAGCCCCGCCGCGCTCGCGCGCGAGGCGGATGCCGTCATCACCATGGTGGGCTACCCGAGCGACGTCGAATCCGTCTATTTTGGAAAAGACGGCATTCTCGAGAACGCGCGCCCCGGCACGCTCGTCATCGATATGACGACCTCCAAGCCGTCGCTCGCCGTGCGTATCCACGAAGAAGCGGAAAAGCGCGGCCTGCGGGCGCTGGACGCGCCGGTTTCCGGCGGCGATGTCGGCGCGAAGGACGGCACGCTCACCATCATGGCGGGCGGTGCAAAGGCCGATTTCGAGGCGGCCGCGCCGCTTTTCCGCGCGATGGGCAAAACGGCCGTACTTCAGGGCGGGCCTGGCGCCGGGCAGCACACCAAAATGTGCAACCAGATCGCCATCGCCGCCAATATCATGGGCGTGTGCGAATGCCTTGCCTATGCCGAGCACGCGGGGCTCGACCCGGAAACCGTCCTGCGCTCCATCGGAAGCGGCGGCGCGGCGAGCTGGCAGCTTTCCGCCTATGCCCCGCGCATCCTGAAAGGCGATTTCAAGCCGGGCTTTTATGTCAAGCATTTTCTCAAAGATATGCGCATCGCGCTGGAAGAAGCCAAAGCCATGTCGCTTTCCACGCCCGCGCTGACGCTCTCGGAGTCGCTCTTTGAAAAGCTGGCGGAGAAGGGCCTTGAAAATGAGGGCACGCAAGCGCTTTTTCGTCTCTACGAATCCTAAAATGCAGCGCTTTGTATAAAAGGCAAAAACGGCACAAAACAGTGCGGATCTGCTTTGTTACCTTGAAATAGAAAAAGAAGAATCGTATAATTCGCTTGACGAACCTAGCGGCGGCTCCCCAAAAAGCCGCCGCAGGGCCCTCGATGCGCCGGCCGGCCGAAAGCCCGCGGCGCGAAAACCGGATCAAATTTGATTTGGGCGGGTGCCAGGCCGTTTTGGGGAGGAAAAAACATGATTAATGCCAAACAAATTCTCAGCACTATGGTCCTCAACGAGGTCTACCGGTATATCGACAAAGACCCGATGAAGAACCTGAACAAGATGATCAACTGGGCGGAAAAGGTCATGACCAAAACCAGCTACGCTTCGATGATCAGCATGTTCCGCGAGATTGCCCAGGACCCGAAGAGCAACTGGTATAAGCTCATCGAGCGCTATTTTACAGAGCTCAATAAGACTACGCAGAAACGTTTTATGACCAATTTCATCGTCAACGCCGGCGTGGTGGGCAACTCGCTCATCGACAAAGCCAAGGCGAAATACGACTGCAATATTCCGTGGGCCATCCTGATGGATCCCACCACGGCATGCAATCTCAAATGCACCGGCTGCTGGGCCGCCGAATATGCCAACAAGGTCTCGCTGACCTACGAGCAGCTCGCGAATGTCATCTCTCAGGGCAAAAAACTCGGCATCTACATGTATATCTTCTCCGGCGGCGAGCCGCTCGTCCGCAAAAAGGACCTGCTCCGTCTGGCCGAGGAGAACAACGACTGCATGTTCCTCGCCTTTACCAACGCCACGCTGATCGACGAGGAATTTGCCGCCGAGATCGAGCGGCTCGGCAATTTCGCATTTGCCATCAGCGTCGAGGGCTTCGAGAAAGAGACCGATATGCGCCGCGGCAAAGGCACCTATCAGGCCGTGATGAAAGCCATGGACATCTTACATAGACACGGCATCATTTTCGGCTTCTCCACCTGCTACCACCGCAAGAATACCGAGGTGGTCGGCAGCGAAGAATGGCTCGACCTGATGATCGAGAAAGGCTGCACGTTCGGCTGGTACTTCACCTATATGCCGGTCGGAAAAGACGCGGTGACGGACCTGCTGGCCACGCCGGAACAGCGCGAATATATGTATCACCAGCTCCGCAAGTTCCGCGGGACCGACCCGCACAACGGCTCCAAGCCGATCTTCCTGCTCGATTTCTGGAATGACGGCGAGTTCGTGAACGGCTGTATCGCAGGCGGCCGCGTGTATCTCCATATCAATGCGAGCGGAGACGCGGAGCCCTGCGCCTTCATCCATTACGCCAATGCCAACATCAAAGACAAGAGCTTGGTGGAAGTGCTCCAGTCGCCGCTTTTCAAAGCTTATCACGACCATCAGCCGTTCAACAAGAACCTGCTCCGCCCCTGCCCGCTGCTCGACAATCCGGAAAAACTGCGTGAGATGGTAAAAGCCTCAGGCGCACATTCTACACAGTATCAGGACAACGAAAGCGCCGAGGAGGTCACTGCTAAGTGCGAGGCGATCTCCGAAGAGTGGAAAAAGACGGCCGACCGCTTGTGGGAGACCAATACGACCCG
>CAUULH010000220.1:0-2714 GCA_963545875.1 uncultured Ethanoligenens sp. | reverse complement strand
TGTTTTCAAGATCGCCTCTTCCGGCTTGCATCGCCCCGCCAGCACATCGCCGAGGTCGTAAAGGACTTCGCCGGCCACGCCGGTCATCACGTCGAGCGAGCGCAGTCCCGCATCCGTATCGATCAGAAGGACCTGGCTGCCGAGCAGGGCGAGCGCTATGCCGCAGTTGGCGGTCAAGGTGGATTTCCCCGTTCCGCCTTTGCCGGATGTGACGGATATGACCATTCCCATTTTTGTTCCTTATTATGGCAGCGGCGCGTCCGCTTCATTCCTTTAATACGGTTAGACCAAACCAACTGTTATTCTATCACAGGCTCCGGCATTAGTCAAAAGAAATGCCTATAAAAAAGCACGGCGCGCGCCGTGTTTTAAGGCAATCTGTCTTTATTGGAGCAGGGATCCCGTCGAGGACGGCAGCGTGGAGGTCACCGAAGGCAGCTGGTCGGTCGTCCACTGCTGGTTGTCTACGAAAAGGTAATTGTAGGCGCTGCGGGCGACCGGAGCGGTCTGATAGCCGTTGTGCCCTTTTTCCACCACGATGGCGATGGCGATCTGCGGGTCGGAAAAAGGCGCGAAACTGACGAACACGGCGTTGTAGTTGGCGCCGTTGTTGATCTGCGCGGTGCCGGTCTTGCCGCCGAGCTGGATGGGAAAGTCGCTGAATACGCTGGACGCTGTGCCGTCCGCGCTCTCGGTCACGCGGAGCATCCCTTCCTTGACGGTGTCCACCACGCTGGAAGGCACCGAAATATCCGAAACCGTCTGGCCGGTCGTCTTATCGAGCACGGTCTTGCTGTTGTCGTAACTCTTGATTTCTTTGACGATATGCGCCTTATAATAGGTGCCGCCGTTTACAAGCGCCCCGACATACTGGGCGAGTTGGAGCGGCGTATACTGGTTGTAGAGCTGGCCGATGCCGGACTGCGCGGCGTCGGCCGGGTTCCAGGTCTTGCCGATGGATTTGGCGTAAGTCGGGCCGGAAACGGAGCCGGAGACCTCGCCCGGCAGCTCGATGCCGGTCTTTTTGCCGAGCCCGAGCGAAGAAGCCGTGCTCTCCAGCTTGGAGATGATGCCGCGGGTATACATCGTATCCGCCACGATGTTGAAGAAGACGTTGCTGGATTCGCTGAGCGCCGTTTCGACGTCGATGTATCCGGCGCCGACGTCATCGTGGCCGACGTAGCCCGAATATTTGCTGAAAGTCGCCGGTTTATCGATCTTTTCTGTCGCCGTGATGACTCCGTTCATCAGGCCCGCCGTGGCCGTCACCGGCTTGAACGTGGAGCCCGGCGTATAAGCGCCCTGAATGGTCCGGTTGAGGAGAGGGGAAGGCTTTGTTTTGGCAAGTGTGGAATACTGGGTGGCATACTGCGTGCGCGTGTAAGTCGGGTAGCTGGCCATCGCCAGCACTTCGCCGGTCTTGATGTTCAGTACCACGGCCGAAGCCGCGTCCGCGTCCGCGCCGTTGAGCGTGCTGCCGCCGGAAGCGGATTTAACCTGATTGATGATGATGGGCAGCTCATCCTGTACGGTCTGCTGGAGGTCCGAGTCGATCGTGAGCACGACGTTGTTGCCCGGCTTGGCGGCCTTGGAGGTCTCCGTGCCCACGATCTGCTTCTTTTTGTTGATGATCACGTTCTGCGTGCCGCTCGTGCCGCGCAGGTACGATTCCATCGTACTTTCGACGCCGGTGCGGCCGATGATATCGTCCATCGAATAGCCTTTGTTCTTCAAGCTCTCGGACGGATGCGACGTGTTGTTGTATTCATCGGCGTAAATGGAACTGACTGTTCCCACCAGATACGGGGCGAACGTATCGCTCGTATAGCTGCGGGAATACTGTTCGGAGATCAGGATACCGGGGATGCTGGTGTTTTCCGAGATCCGGTTCACGGTGTCCAGACTGACGTTTTTCGCGATCGTAAAATTGTAATTATAAGAAAAGCCGTCGATATCCATCTGATAATGGAGGCCGACCAGCGTGCGGATCTGCTCCGCCGAATATTTTTTCGTGTCGATGCTGTACCGTTTGATGAGCCGGGCCATGATCTGCTTGGCGGTGGCTTTTTCATCGGCTTTTTTCGTGGCTTTCTGGCTGCTGGTCAAGGACGTTGAAGAAGAAGTGGGCAGGCTGTCCAGCGTCTCCTCCACAAAAGAGCGCAGGGTCTTGAGGGAACTGGTGTCGTCTGTAAACGACCACGGTTCCGTACTGCTGATGGGCAGCGTATCTTCCCAGGAGCTGCCTTCCTGCTGCAAGATGGAAACGATCTTGAGCAGGGCGGTGTTCTGCTTGGCGGAAGAAGTCGGCCAGGCGCCTTTTTCGATGGTGACGGAATAGCCGACGGTGTTGGTGGCCAGCACCCGCCCGTAGCGGTCGAGGATCTCGCCGCGCGGCGCGGAAAGCGTCGTAGTCTCTACCGTGGTCTTTCCCGACTGCGATCGGTAAGAGGCGCCGTCTGTGATCTGGTACCGCATGAGACGGAACGTGAACAGGCAGATGATGCCGATCACCACGACATAAAACAGATAATATCGGATGCGTCGAATCTTCATGCTATGCTCCATTCCGCCGTTCCGCGGCGGGGCGGAACAGCCTCTCGGGTCACTCGGAAAGTCGGGCGTGCAGATGCCCGGTCAAAAAATAGAACGGCAGGGCAAAAGCGAACGAATAGAGAGCCGTCGGCATGATGACGGCCGAAAAAGAATAGATAAAA
>CAUULH010000219.1:0-2724 GCA_963545875.1 uncultured Ethanoligenens sp. | reverse complement strand
ACAGGAAATGGCCGAAGGCGTTGCCAAAAAAGACGCGGCTATCCAGGCGGAGGTAGAAAAACTATGAACAAACTCGAGCAGATCTACGAGGGCAAAGCGAAAAAAGTCTACAAAACGGACGACCCGGAGCTTTTGATCGTCGATTACAAAGACGACGCAACGGCTTTTAACGGCAAGAAAAAAGGCACCATCGCCGGCAAGGGCGTCATCAACAACCGCGTGACCAATTACCTGATGGAAAAGCTCGAAAAAGAAGCGGGCGTGCCTACGCATTTCGTCAAAGAGATCTCCGCGCGTGAGACCGTGGTGAAGAAAGTCACCATCGTGCCGCTCGAAGTCATTATCCGCAACATCGCGGCCGGCTCGATGTCCAAGCGTCTCGGCATCAAAGAGGGCACCGTCCTCCGCATCCCGACGATCGAATATTCCTATAAGAGCGACGCGCTGGACGATCCGCTCATCAACGAATATCACGCGCTGGCCATGGGGCTCGCCACCCGCGAGGATCTCGACACCATCAACGGGCTGGCGTTCAAAGTCAACGACTATCTGAAGAAATTCTTCGCCGGCGTGGGGATCGAGCTCGTCGATTTCAAACTCGAATTCGGCAAGACGAGCGACGGCAAGATCATCCTCGCCGATGAGATCTCGCCGGATACCTGCCGCTTCTGGGATATCAAGACCCATGAAAAGCTGGACAAGGACCGTTTCCGCCGCGACCTCGGCAATGTCGAAGGCGCGTATCAGGAGATCCTGCATCGCCTGTTCGGAGAATAAGACCTTTTTAAAAGGCCGTTTAACAGCCGCTGTGGCTTCTGTCTATCCATAAAAGCCGCGGCGTGCTTTTGTTTCCGGCATGTTATCCGCCGCCTAAGAGCGGCATTTCGGGTGCGAAAGGAGATCACCCATGCAGGACAAGCCTCGTGAAGAATGCGGTGTTTTCGGTATTTACGACCAGGAAGGGCTGGACGTCGTCCACCTGACCTATACGGCGCTCTATGCCCTCCAGCACCGCGGGCAGGAGAGCTGCGGCATCGCCGTGAACGACGACGGCGTCGTGCGCGCGCACAAAGACCTCGGCCTCGTGCCGGACGTTTTCGGCGAAGCCGAACTCGAAAAACTGGGCGGCGGTCAGATGGCCGTCGGCCATGTGCGCTATTCCACCACGGGCGCCAACTCGCGCGAGAATGCGCAGCCCCTCGTGATGAAATATGCCAAAGGCACCATTTCGCTCGCCCACAACGGCAACCTTGTAAACGCCTTTGAACTGCGCAAAAAGCTGGAACAGACCGGAGCCGTTTTTCAAGGGACGAACGACACGGAAGTGATGGCCTATGTGACGGCCAAAAAACGCCTTTCCACCCGCTCCATCGAGCAGGCGTTCCTTGAGGCGATGAAAACGTTCCGCGGCGCGTTTTCCGTGGTGCTGATGTCGCCGCAGAAGCTCATCGCCGCCCGCGACCCGCAGGGATTCCGCCCGCTGTGCATCGGCAAGATCGGAAAAAGTTTCGTTTTCGCTTCCGAGACCTGCGCGCTCGACGCCATCGGCGCCGACTATGTGCGCGATGTGGAACCGGGCGAAGTCGTGGTGGCGGAAGGCGGAGAACTCAAGAGTATCCGCACGCTCTGCGGGCAGAAACACGCCCACTGCATCTTTGAATTCATCTATTTTGCGAGGCCGGATTCGTTCATCGGCGGGCAGAGCGTGCATCTCGCGCGCATCGCCTCCGGCAAATGCCTCGCCAGAGAATATCCCGTGGACGCGGATCTCGTGGTCGGCGTGCCGGATTCCGGCATTGACGCGGCCATCGGCTACGCGCAGGAATCCGGCATCCCGTACGGCCTCGGGTTCGTGAAGAACCGCTATGTGGGCCGCACGTTCATCCAGCCGACGCAGAGCCAGCGCACCCGTTCCGTGCGCATCAAGCTCAACGCCCTGAAAAGCGCCGTGGCGGGCAAGCGCATCGTGATGGTGGACGATTCCATCGTGCGCGGCACGACCAGCGCGCGCATCGTCGAACAGCTCCGCGAGGCGGGCGCGACGGAAGTGCATGTGCGCATCTCATCGCCGCCGTTCACCAACCCCTGCTTCTTCGGCACCGATATCGACTCGCGCGAAAATCTGATCGCCTGCAAGATGAGCGTGCCGGAGATCCGGGAAAAGATCCGCGCGGACTCGCTCGGCTATCTAAAAACGGAAGACCTCGCGCGCATCGTGCCGGGGCTGACGGAAGACTATTGCGCCGGCTGCTTTACCGGGCATTATCCCGTGAAAGTGCCGGACGAGATCCCGAAAGACCGCTTTGAGCAAAAGATCGGCGCGCGGCACGAGAAAACGTCCGTTCCGGATCTGAAAGCGGTCGAAAAGGCCGGCGGTACGCGCGGCATGCCTGCCGGGATGCCGGAAGACTGACGGTATCGTTATGAGGGAGAAAATGAAGAGTTTCAGCGACAGTTACAAGGCGGCGGGCGTAGACGTCACCGCCGGATATAAGGCCGTGGAGCTGATGAAGGCCCATGTGGCGCGCACGAAGATCCCCGGCGTGATGGAAGGTCTCGGCGGTTTCGGCGGCCTATTTGACCTCGGCTCGCTCGGTCTGGACCATCCCGTGCTGGTCTCCGGCACGGACGGCGTGGGCACCAAGCTCAAGCTGGCTTTTTTGATGGACAAGCACGACACGGTGGGCATCGACTGCGTGGCCATGTGCGTCAACGACGTGCTCT
>CAUULH010000218.1:0-2748 GCA_963545875.1 uncultured Ethanoligenens sp. | reverse complement strand
CGGGCGTCAAAGAAGATGTCACCGAGATCATCCTCAACATCAAGGGCCTTACGGCCAGGCTGCACTGCGACGGGCCGAAGGTCGTTTATATCGACGCCGAGGGCGAATGCGCGATCACGGCGGGGGATATCAAAGCCGATTCCGAGGTGGAGATCTTAGACCCCGACATGCACATCGCGACGCTCGCGGAAGGCGCCAAACTGTATATGGAGATCACGCTGGATAAAGGACGCGGCTATGTTCCGGCCGAGCGCAACAAACTGACGCTCCAGCCGGCCATCGGCGTCATCCCGGTGGATTCCATCTATACGCCGGTGCTGAAAGTCAATTATACAGTAGAGAATACCCGTGTCGGCCAGATCACCGACTACGACAAGCTGACGCTGGAAATCTGGACGGACGCGACGATCTCCGCCAAAGAGGCGGTCTCCATCGGCGCGAAGATCCTGAATGAGCACCTCAGCCTGTTTGTCGGGCTCTGCGCGGAAACGCAGTCCACCGAGATCATGGTCGAAAAGGACAACAAGAGCAAGGAAAAAGTGCTGGAAATGACGATCGAGGAGCTGGACCTTTCCGTCCGTTCCTTCAATTGCCTCAAGCGCGCAGGCATCAATACGGTAGAGGATCTCACCAATCGTACCGAAGAAGATATGATGAAGGTGCGCAACCTCGGCCGCAAATCGCTGGAGGAAGTCGTTGCCAAGCTCAATTCCCTAGGGCTTTCTTTGAAAAAGGACGAGGAATGAGCCTCGCCCAGCACTGCGAAAGGAGTGAACTGCAATGCCTGGAACCAGAAAATTAGGAAGAACGACCGATCACCGTATGGCGATGCTTCGCGCAATGGTCACCTTCCTGCTTGAAAAAGGCCGCATCGAAACTACGCTGGCTCGCGCCAAGGATGTCCGCTCCCTTGCCGAGAAAATGATTACGCTCGGCAAAGCGACGGATCTCCATTCCAAACGCCAGATTTATTCGTTTGTCACGAAAGAATCTGTTTCCAAAAAGGTCATCGACGAGCTTGGCCCCAAATACAAGGAAGTATCCGGCGGTTATACCCGGATCTACCGTATCGGGCCGCGCCGCGGCGACGCAGCGGAAATGGCCATCATCGAGCTGGTCTGAACAGCTTGCGTTTCCCCTTAAACGGCGAAAAATAAAGCGGGCGGCAGTAAAATGCCGGCCGCTTTTTGTTTGCCGTTTTCAGTCTTGTTTTTGGAGCGCTCTAGGCGCCAGAGGGATCTTGAGCAGATCGCCGAAGCATTCATAAGGGATGAGAAAGACCGGAATGCCGGACGAATAGGGCGCGATCGAATAGAGCGGAAAGAAAAAGGCAAAGCCCTGCGGCGTCAGATAAAAATGGCGGGAGTCGAAATACTGGAACACGTTTTTTTGAAAATCCTCAAAATAGCTTTCCGGCTGTTTTTGGATCTCCGCAAAAATGGCGCGGAAGACCACGTTGCGATAGCCGGCATTTTCAAAGAAGTCGTTCAGCGATAGCCGGCGGGCTTCCGGCACCTGCCAGGTGTCGGCCCGGCGCATCGTGTTCCCGTGCGCGCCGCCGGTGTATGTATCCTGGTCGTAATAAATGGAGAGAAGACCGGCTTGGTTGAACGGGACCTCATAGACCATTTTCGCCAGATGAGGATGAAACGGCACCTGATTTTTGCGGCTGTTTTTCCAGGAACCGATGGCATCGGGAAACATCTTGCGTGAGGCGAAAGCGTAGAACCGCCTGGCGATCCGGTCGTAGGCAAAGCTGATGGCCTGCCCCGCCGGATGCCCCTTTACCCATACCCGCGGATAAGCGATATCGATCTCGACCATGACGACACCGCGGTACTGCGGTTTTTCTTCGATATGGCGACTGGTGATGGTGACCGGAAGATCTTTCATGCGTCGCGCCTCCCTGCCGCGCTTGCCGGCATTTGCCTGCCGCGCTCTGTATTTGCAGCGCTCTGTACGCTGCTCCGCATCGCATAGCCCAGTATATGAAAAGGCGGCGCGGAAGGTGAGATCGCTTTTTTAAGGCCAAAGCCGCGGCAATTCGGGCGGTTTTTCCTCTTTTTTTTCTTTTGGCTTCGGCGGCAGAGGAGCGCTTTCCGCTTTTTCCGCCGGCCCGTTTTCGGCCTTCTCGGTTTCAGATCCGGTATTTTCCGGCGGCTCGGAAGGAGCGAACATGTGCTGGAGCTGTTTTTTGAAGCGATCCCAAAGCGATTCGCCCTCGTGCTCGTCCGGCGCCTCGTCGTCGTAGCTGAGCCCGAAATGCGCCAGCAGCGCCCGGTAATAATCGAAGCGGTCGATCTGACGGCGGCGCGTGCGGTCATACGAATCCGCGCGTGCGAGGACTTCCGGTCCATAGAGCGCCATGCAGATCTGGAGCACGGCGTCATAATTGATGGACGCGCCGCCGTCTTCTTTCAGCACTTCTGCCTGCATGGAATCGGGAATGGACGAAAGGAACGCGGCGCGCATCTGCGGATCGCGCCCAAGCTCCTGCGCGAACCGGCAGAGCGCCTTGCCCATCTCGCTGATGACGACCTCATCGTGCCCGAGGTCGCTCGCGTTTTCACCAATGGCCGCGACGGGCAGCTCCGTGTCCAGTTTCGCTTTCAGGGCGGCCAGCTTCTTCGGGTCTGTCGGCGTGGACTGCGTGGCCTGCGGCTGCTCCAGCCGGACAGGATTGATGGGATTGATGGGCTCGTTCATCGGCTGACCGCCTCCTTTCGTGTATTCCTTGTTTTATGTATC
>CAUULH010000217.1:0-2764 GCA_963545875.1 uncultured Ethanoligenens sp. | reverse complement strand
GCACGTTCCTCGACATCTATTTTGAGCGTGATCTTGCCCGCGGTATACTCACGGAGACGCAGGCGCAGGAGATCATCGACGATTTCGTCATCAAACTGCGTATGGCGCGTCACCTGCGCATACCGTCCTATAATGAGCTTTTTGGCGGCGACCCGACGTGGATCACCGAATCCGTCGGCGGAATGGGTGAAGACGGCCGAACGCTCGTCACAAAAAATTCTTTCCGCATGCTCCATACGCTCTACAATCTCGGTCCCGCGCCGGAGCCGAACCTCACGGTGCTGTGGTCGGCGGCTCTGCCGGAAGCGTTCAAGCGCTTTGCCGCCCAAGTCTCGTGCGATACCGATGCCATCCAGTACGAGAACGACGACGTCATGCGCCCGGTATACGGCGACGATTACGCCATCGCGTGCTGTGTTTCGGCCATGCGCGTGGGGAAAGAGATGCAGTTCTTCGGCGCGAGGGCCAATCTTGCCAAACTGCTGCTGATGAGCTTGAACGGTGGACGCGACGAAAAGACCGGCATCCAGGTCGGCCCGCGCCGCCCGGCGTTCGAAGGCGATCTCATGGACTATGACGATATGCTCGCGCGGATGGACAGCTACCGCTCGTGGCTGGCGCGCACATATGTGAACGCCATGAACATCATCCACACCATGCACGATAAATACGACTACGAAAACGTGCAGATGGCTTTGCACGATACGCAGGTCCACCGGTATATGGCGTTCGGCGTGGCGGGTTTCTCGGTTCTGGCAGATTCGCTTTCGGCCATCCGGTACGCCCGCGTGCACTGCCTGCGCGACAGCGCGGGCCTCATCACCGGCTTTGAGATCGAGGGCGATTATCCGGCGTTCGGCAACGACGATGACCGCGTGGACAGCATGGCCGTCGAGCAGGTGAAGCTCTTTTACGAAGAGCTCAAAAAGCATCCTGCCTATCGGGGCGCGGAACATACGCTTTCCATCCTTACCATCACCTCGAACGTGATGTACGGCAAAAAGACCGGTGCCACGCCGGATGGGCGGAAAGCGGGCGAGCCGTTCGCGCCGGGCGCGAACCCGATGCACGGCAGGGATAAGAACGGCGCGCTGGCCTCGCTCAATTCCGTTGCCAAGATCCCGTATTCGATCTGCCGAGACGGCATTTCCAATACGTTTTCCATCGTCCCGCATGCGCTCGGCCACACAAAAGGCGAGCAGGCGGATAATTTGGTATCGCTCTTGAACGGCTATTTCGCACAGAAGGCCCACCACCTCAATGTAAACGTCCTTGACCGCGGAACGCTCATCGAAGCCTATCGTCATCCGGAAAAATATCCGAACCTGACCATCCGCGTTTCGGGTTATGCGGTCAATTTCCACAAGCTCACCAAAGACCAGCAGCGGGAAGTCATCTCCCGCACGTTCCATGAGGCCATCGCCTGACGTTTTGTTGTTTTGACCCGTAAAAACGATACCATAACACTCCACGTTTAACTCAAAAACGGCATAAAATCCAAAAACGAGCGCCCGAAACTTTTCAAAAGTCCCGGGCGCTCCCTGTCGTTATCCGATTTTCACACGTCCATCTGTTTGAGCGGTTTGAAGCCGTAACCCAGCACTTCGTCCGCACTGCACATGATGACGAAAGCCTCGGGATCTACTTTCCGCACCAGCGCGTGCAGTCTTGCCGCCTGCGGACGGCGCACGGCGCACATCAGGATGTCGTGCGTTCTGCCGGTGTAATAGCCTTCGCCTTTCATCACCGTGATGCCGCGGTGCAGTTCCGAGATGATGGCGTCGCCCACTTCTCTGGGATGGTCCGAGATGATGATGGCCATGCGGCCGTTGTCCGCGCCGTAGAGCAGGCTGTCGATGACGCGTGAAGAGGTGAATTCCACGATCATGGCGAACAGTGCTACGTTCACGCTCCGGAACACCGCCGCCGAAAGCGCGATGATGCAGAAGTCAATGAGGAGAAGCATCCGCCCCATCGGCACATGCGGCCATTTCAGGCGCATCAGGCGGCTGAGGATATCGCTTCCGCCGCTGGTGCTGCCGCGCAGAAAGACGAGACCGAGCCCCGCGCCGTCGAACACGCCGCCGTACAGCGCGGCCAGAATGGCGTTATCCGTGTATTTCGGCACGAAAGAAAGCGAGAGGATATCGGTAAAAAGCGAAAGGAGCACCGTGCAGAGGATAGTCTTGACAACGAAGCGTTTGCCGAGAAAGCGCAGCGCCAGGATGAAGAGCGGAATGTTGAGGATAAGGATCATCGTGCCGATAGGCGTGCCGATGAGATAGTGCAGGATCGTGGCAAGGCCGGTCACGCCGCCGGGCGCGATGCGGTTCGGAGCCGTAAAGACCGAAACGCCGAGGGAATAGGAAAAAGTTCCGGTGACGAAAAAAAGGCCGTCTTTCAGGGCCTCTTTCGGCGTGATCCCCCATTTTTTAAAAGGTGACATCTGTTTTTCCTCCCGGCTTTTATGCTTCCGCTTTTTCAGCCGCGGCCTCCGCATCGGCGAGGATGTGGTCGAAGAGCACGCGGAGGCGCGCTTTCTGGCCGCTGAGATACAGGTAGCCGAAAAGCGCCTCCAGCCCGGTGGCGGCGCGGTAGTCCGCCGGCGCGGCGTGCTTGGCCACGTGCGCGGTGTTCGCGTTGCGCCCGCGTCGCAGGATATTGGATTCTTCCTCCGTCAGAACAGATTCCAGCGCGCGTACGGCGCGCGCCTGCGCGGCGGCTTTCACATAGCCGACGGTCTTGCGGTGCAGTTTGCCGACGG
>CAUULH010000216.1:0-2776 GCA_963545875.1 uncultured Ethanoligenens sp. | reverse complement strand
GCAGTTTTTCTTTGAGAGCCATGAAATCCGGCGACGTGATGTCTTCCGTCCGCCGGGGACGCGGCAGCGGAACGGAAATCTCGGCTCTGATATGCCCAGGCCGGGGCGAAAAGACATAGATGCGATCCGAAAGATAGATCGCCTCGTCGATGTCATGGGTGACAAAGAGCACGGTCTTTTTAAAATCCTTCCAGATGCTGAGCAGCCAATTCTGCATGGCCAGGCGCGTTTGCGCGTCCAATGCCCCGAAAGGTTCATCCAGAAGCAGGATATCCCGGTCGTAGAGCAGCGTCCGGAGAAAAGCGGCCCGCTGCCTCATCCCGCCGGAGAGCTCGTGCGGGTAATGGTTTTCAAAACCGCCCAGCCCGTACCGGGCGATCAGCGGTATGGCGCGCTGATCGGCCTCGCGGCGCGGCACGCCGCGGATCTCCAGACCCAGTGTGACGTTTGCCAAGATCGTACGCCAGGGCAGCAGCATATCTTTCTGGAGCATATACCCAACGGTCCCCGTGCGCCCGATGATGCTCTGCCCACGCACGGTGACCGTGCCGGAATCCGGTTCCATCAAACCGGCGATGATATTGAAAAGTGTGGATTTTCCGCATCCGCTCGGCCCGATGATGCTGATGAACTCCCGCTCATCGATATGTAAACAGACATTTTGGAGTGTAGGCAGCTCGGTCCCGCCTTTGTGAAAGATCTGGCTCAAATTTTCAACTTTCAGCATCGCTGGTCCGCCCATAACCGTCACCCTTCCGTACGATCTTCGCCCAAAAGCCTGCGTGCGGTGCTTCGGCTTTTTAGTATCAGTATATCTTGCACGGCGCATTTTGCCATTTCGGTACGCTGAAAATTTCGGCGCCGCTCTTTTCCAGCCCCTTACTCTTGCAAAATGACGCGATTTTGTTTATAATAAGGGGTACCTTATGAACAGGCAGGCACAGAGATGGCACGAAAAGAAAAACGCAGCGTTTCCAAAAACAAAAAAGCGTGGCATGATTATTTCGTGCAGGAGGCGTTCGAGGCGGGCATCGAGCTGTCCGGCACGGAAGTCAAATCGGTGCGCGCGGGCCGTGTGAACCTGAAAGACGCCTGGTGCGGCATCGATTCCGGTGAGCTCTTTGTCAACGGGATGCACATCAGCCCGTATGAACAGGGCAATATTTTCAACCGGGATCCGCTGCGCCGGCGGCGTCTGCTGATGCACAAGCGCGAGATCCTGCGGCTTTTCGGTCTGCTCAAACAGCAGGGACTGACACTTGTTCCCCTTGAAGTCTATTTCAAGGGCCCGCTCGTGAAAGTGGAAGTCGGGCTCTGCAAAGGCAAAAAACTCTACGATAAGCGCGCTGATCTGGCAAAGCGAGATGCCGCGCGTGAGATCGATCGCACGATGAAAGAACGGAACCAGTGACCATTCGAAGGGGGAAGTCGCCTTGCAGTACGAACAGATCAAACTGCGGGACGTTTTTCCTGCTCTTGCCAAAGTGCCGCTTGAAAAGCTCCGGGCGAAAAGAGAAGCGTATTGCCGCGAGGCCGGATTGACCGGATGGCGCGCTGCGTTTCGTGAGCCGATGCTGACCGCATACTGCCCGTTCTCAGAATGGGAAGCGGAATCAGACGTTCGCCGTCCGGCCGTTCTCATTTGTCCGGGCGGCAGTTATGAGCATGTTTCCCGCCAGGAATGGTTGGCGCTTGCCTTTGTGTCGCATGGATACAATGCGTTCCTGCTCGATTATTCCGTGGCGCCCGTGCGGTATCCGGCGGCTCTGCTGGAATTGGCGGCGAGCCTTGCCTATATCCGGAGCCATGCCGCGCATTTCCATACGGTGCCGGAAGCGGTCGCGGTGGCGGGGTTTTCTGCCGGCGGGCATTTGGCCGCGTGTCTCGGCACGCTCTGGCAGGAACCATTCATTGCCCGCGAAATCGGCATCCCGAGCCGCTCTTTTCGGCCGGATGCGCTCATCCTTGGTTATCCGGTCATCTCGCTCACCCGTTTTACGCATAGCCATTCCTGCGATTGTCTGCTTGGGCCGGATAAGGATGAAAAACAGGAAGAGCATCTCTCACTGGATAAGCGCGTCTCCAAAGATACGCCGCCGACTTTTTTGTGGCATACGGTCACCGACCCGGTCGTGCCGGTCGAAAATTCCCTTTCGTTCGCGTGCGCTTTGCAGGCGCATCACATCCCGATGGAATTGCATCTTTATCCTCAGGGAGGACATGGATTGTCTCTCTGTACCGCCGAAACGGCGCATGGGAACAAAGACAATATCCTCCCGCACTGTGCCACTTGGTTCAGCCTGTGCGACGAGTGGCTCCATCTTCTCTTTGCCCCGCATTTTCCCATTTAAAATATGGGGGCGCAATGGTTTCGACGGGAGCATGGAAACAAAATAAGCGAGCAGCGGTGCGGGACCGCTCTAAAACTCCGCAAATGCATGATAAATGCGAAAGATAATGTTACCCGCGTCAACTTCGGCCATGCCGAGGAAGCGCTTGCTGCTTAATTAAGCAACACGTTCAGCCTGAGAGTACCGCGGCTCGGGGCCTGAACGTCATTTAGCGGTGAACGTGCCGGTGAGTTGCCTTTATAGCCGGTATGTATTTAAAGGCTGCCAAAGCGTATAGCCTGCCGTCTGGCGATATGCTGCGGGACTATTAAATAAACGGCTGCGCTCGGAGAAAGTTTTTTGGATATGCTTTCGGACAGGAGTTCGATTCTCCTCGCCTCCACCATTTTAAAGGTCACCGCAAGGTGGCCTTTTCTCATGCCTAT
>CAUULH010000215.1:0-2796 GCA_963545875.1 uncultured Ethanoligenens sp. | reverse complement strand
CAGCAGCCGCATAACGGGCCGCATCCGAATGTGGAGCGTTCCGTGCGCCATGTAGATACGCGCGGCGGCGGCGCGCAGGTAGAGCTGGATAAATACAATATGCGCTACGAGGAGATCACCCCCGACCACGCGCGCCGCGATAATGTCCAGCACAAGCAGAAGCTGCACCAGCGTTCCGCCAACCGCCGTCCGCGTTTTGCCAGAAGGGAAACGGAAGCGGAGAAGCTCAAACGTCTCGCGTTTGAAAAGAGCAAAAAGACCCCGCTGAAAGTCAGCATCCCGGATGAAATCGCCGTCGGCGAGCTGGCCGCAAGATTGAAGGTCACGGCCGCCGCGCTCATCAAAAAGCTGATGGGGATGGGCGTGATGGCGTCGATCTCCGATACCGTCGATTACGATACCGCCACGCTGGCCGCCATCGATTTCGGCGCGAAAGTGGAGCACGAGGTCGTCGTCACGATCGAGGAACAGCTCATCGACGACAGCAAGGATGAAGAAGCGGATCTCAAGCCGCGCGACCCGGTCGTCGTCGTGATGGGCCATGTCGATCACGGCAAAACGTCGCTGCTCGACGCCATCCGCCACAGCGATGTGGCCGAAGGCGAAGCCGGCGGCATCACCCAGCGCATCGGCGCTTACCGTGTCCGGGTGGGCAAACGCTCGGTCACGTTCCTCGATACGCCGGGCCATGCGGCCTTTACGGCCATGCGTGCCCGCGGCGCCGAAGCGACCGATATCGCCATTTTGGTCGTCGCCGCGGACGACGGCGTCATGCCGCAGACCATCGAGGCGATCAACCACGCAAAAGCGGCCAAGACGCCGATCGTCGTGGCCATCAATAAGATCGATAAACCGGGCGCGGACCCGCAGCGCGTCATGCAGGGGCTCACCGAATACGGGCTCGTGCCGGAAGAATGGGGCGGCGAGACGATCTGCGTGCCGGTCTCCGCCAAAACGCATGAAAATCTGGATAAACTGTTAGAGATGGTCCTGCTCGTGGCCGATATGCAGAACTTGAGAGCCAATCCGGACCGCGCCGGCACCGGCGTGGTCATCGAGGCCAAACTGGATAAAGGCCGCGGCCCGGTCGCCACACTGCTCGTGCAGAACGGTACGCTCAAGACCGGCGACGTGCTCATCGCGGGCACTACGGTCGGCCATGTACGCGCCATGACGGATGAAAAGGGCAGGACCATCGAAAATGCCGGCCCGTCCATCCCGGTGGAAGTCACCGGCCTGTCGGAAGTCCCGGAGGCGGGCGATATCTTCCACTGCGTTAAAGACGAGCGCATGGCCCGCGAGCTGGTGCAGCAGCGCCGCACCCAGGAGAAAGAAGAGCAGTTCAGCAAAGTCAAAAAAGTCACGCTCGACAATCTCTTTGAGCAGATGCAGGAAGGCGAGATCAAAGAGTTCAACGTCATCGTCAAAGCCGATGTGCAGGGCTCCGCGGAAGCCATCAAGCAGTCCCTTGAAAAGCTCTCCAACAGTGAGGTGCGCCTGAACGTCATCCACAGCGGCGTCGGCGCGATCAACGAATCCGACGTACAGCTCGCCGACGCGTTCAATGCGCTCGTCATCGGCTTCAACGTGCGGCCGGAACCGGCGGCGCGCGACAACGCCCAGATGACGGGCGTCGAACTTCGCATGTACCGCGTCATCTACGACTGCATCAACGAAGTCAAAGACGCGATGAAGGGTATGCTCGCCCCGAAGACGCGCGAAGTCCAGCTCGGGCGCGCCGAGGTGCGCAAAGTCTACCGCATTTCCAGCATCGGCACGATCGCCGGCTGCTATGTGGTGGAGGGCAAAGTGGCGCGCGGCGCCAAGATCCGTGTGGTGCGCGACGGCATCGTCATCACCGAGGACGAGATCGACTCGCTCAAGCGGTTCAAAGACGACGCCAAAGAAGTGCAGGAAGGCTACGAGTGCGGTATCGGCCTTGAAAAGTACAACGATATCAAGGAAGGCGACATTTTCGAGTCTTTCAAGATCGAAGAGTACCGCGAATAAAAAACGGTCGGGAACGAAAGGGATGGGGACCATGCCAGGCTATCGGCTGGATCGGCTCACGGAAGATATCAAAAGGGAGCTCTCCGATATCATACGCACATTGAAAGATCCGCGCATCAGCGGTCTGGTAAGCATCGTTCGCGTGGAACTCTCAAACGATCTTTCTTATGCCAAGGTGCATGTCAGCGCGGTGGGCGGAGACACGGAGCAGGCGGTAAAAGGCCTGAAAAACGCGGCGGGATTTGCCCGTCACGAGCTGTCTTCGCGCCTGCATATCCGCAAAACGCCGGAGCTTCGGTTTGTCGCCGACAATTCGATGGAGCACAGCGTCCGCATCGCGCGGCTGCTGCGTGATGTTGAGAAAGAAGGCCCCAATGAAAAAACCTGAAGCCCGGTCGGAAGGCGGATTTGACGAAACGGCAGAATTTCTGAAAAAAGCGGATGGTTTCCTGATCCTGTCGCACACTTCGCCGGACGGCGACACCATCGGCGCGGCCTATGCCCTTTGTTTGGCCCTGCGTTCGATCGGCAAACAGGCGGCGGTAGCTTGCTCCGATCCACTTCCCAACCGTTATGGCTATCTGGTCCTGCCCGCCGCTCCGGCTTTTGAGCCGAAGACGGTCGTGACGGCGGATGTTGCCGACCCCAAACTGCTGGGGAAAAACGACGTTTACGCGGATAAAGTTGATCTTTGCATCGATCATCATCCTTCTAATACGCATTATGCCAGGAGGCTGCTGCTCCGTCCCGCCGCTTCCTCTACCTGCGAAGCGATGGCGGAGCTTC
>CAUULH010000214.1:0-2828 GCA_963545875.1 uncultured Ethanoligenens sp. | reverse complement strand
GGATACGGGTAAAAAAAGTGCCGGGAGTAAAACCCGGCAAAAATCATGGAGGGACAATGTAATCGGAAAAGCTGTCCGCTGCAAATGAGCAACATCTATTTCCGATTTCGATTATATCACCACTTCAATCGCCGGTGGTTACACTTTTGTTACAATTTAATTTCTTTTTATCACAATTTCGCAATAATACGCCGAAATGCGCCTGCGGCCTTTATTCCTGCGGCTGATATTTTTCGGTCTGCGCCCGGATGAGCTCGGCGTCGTCGAAATAGTCGATCTTCATGGCGTGCTTGACTTCAGAAAGCGTTTCGGCCGCTGTCTCTCTTGCCGTCTCGCTGCCCTTTTTCAGCACGTCGTAGATAGCCGGGATATCTTTTTCAAACTCTTTCCGCCGTTTGCGGATGGGCTCGAGCGTTTCCTGAAGGACGTCGTTGAGAAATTTCTTCACCTTGACGTCGCCGAGGCCGCCGCGGCGGTAATGGGCCTTCAGCTCATTGAGATCGGCGTATTCCGGCAGATACCGGGCAAAATGCTCCGGGCGGCTGAACGCGTCCAGATAGGTAAAGACCGCGTTGCCCTCGATATGGCCGGGATCCTCACGCTGGATATGGAGCGGATCGGTATACATGCTCATGATCTTTTTGCGCACCACATCCGGCTCATCGGCCAGATAGATGCCGTTGCCGAGCGATTTGCTCATTTTGGCTTTGCCGTCGATGCCGGGCAGACGGCGGGCGGCGGCCCCTTCCGGCACCATGGCTTCCGGCTCCACGAGCACCGGCGCGTAGGAAGAATTGAACTTGCGCACGATCTCGCGCGCCTGCTCGATCATGGGAAGCTGGTCTTCACCTACCGGCACCGTCGTCGCCTTGAACGCCGTGATGTCGGACGTCTGGCTGATGGGATAGGTGAAAAAGCCCACGGGGATGCTCGCCTCAAAATTGCGCTGCTGGATCTCCGATTTCACCGTCGGGTTCCGCTCGAGGCGTGAAACCGTGACGAGATCCATGTAATAGAACGTGAGCTCCGTCAGCTCGGGCACCTGCGACTGGATGAACAGCGTCGTCTTGGCCGGATCGAGCCCGCAGGAAAGATAATCGAGCGCCACCTCGATGATGTTCTGCCGCACCTTTTCGGGGTTGTCGATGTTGTCCGTCAGCGCCTGCGCGTCCGCGATCATAATGAAGATCTTTTTGTACGCGCCCGAATCTTGGAGCTTCACGCGCTCTTGCAGCGAGCCGACATAATGCCCCACATGCAGGCGGCCCGTAGGCCGGTCGCCTGTCAGGATCACCTTTTCCGGTGCTTTTGACTCTTTTTTTGCCGTGCTCTCTTCCATGTGTCCGCTCCTATCTTGACCGGCCGTTCCATCCGCCTGCCGCGCGATGCCGTTGCCGGAACCAGAATCATTATACCGCGCCTTTTCCCGCTTGACAACTGTAAAAGCGCGCCGGGCGGGCTGGATAAGCGCCGGGCGATATGGTATGATGGGGAAAAGAATGTCGAAAGAAAAGAGGACCTGCCATGCTGTCTATCCGCCGCTGTGATCTCTGCCCGCGCAAATGCGGCGTAGACCGGATAAAAGAGACTGGCTTCTGCCATTGCGGAAGCCGCGTGAAAGTGGCCCGCGCCGCGCTTCATTTCTGGGAAGAGCCGGTTTTGAGCGGCAAACGCGGCAGCGGCGCGGTCTTTTTCAGCGGCTGCACCCTGCGGTGCCGCTACTGCCAGAACGCCCGCATCAGCGCCGGCGGATTCGGCAAAGAGATCTCCACCGCGCGGCTGGCCAAGATCTTTCTCGAATTGCAGGAAAAAGGCGCGCACAACCTCAACCTCGTGACCGCCACGCAGTTTCTTCCTCAGGTATTGGAAGCGCTGAACGACGCGCGCCCGGCACTCCATATCCCGCTGGTCTACAACAGCGGCGGCTATGAACGGGTAGAGACCGTGCGCGCTTTGAAAGACTATGTGGATATCTTTCTGCCCGACTTCAAATATGCGGACGAGCACCTCGCCGAAGCGTATTCTTCCGCGCCGGATTATTTTCCCGTGGCCTGCGCCGCCATCCGCGAGATGGTCTCTCAGACGGGCAGACCGATTTTTGACCAAGACGGCATGATGAAAAAGGGCGTCATCATCCGCCACCTCATACTGCCCGGTGCGCGGAAAGACTCGTTCCGCATCCTGCGCCGGCTGAGCGAAAATCTGCCGAAAGAAAGTTTTCTCCTCAGTCTGATGAGCCAGTACACACCGGCGGGCGATATCGAAAGCTGCCCGAAACTCAGGCGGCGCGTCACCACGTTCGAATATGAGTCCGTGGTGCAGGAAGCCATTCGTCTCGGCCTGACGCGGGGCTTCATGCAGGAGCGCAGCAGTGCCAAAGCGGAATACACGCCGCCTTTCGATCTCGAAGGCGTTTAAGCCGCGGGCTTGCTGATTTTGACCAAGTCCGCCCGCAATTTCTCGAATTTTCAGAAATACACGATTATGGTGCATTTAAATACAAATTTCCCATCGAAAATCCCCGATTCTTGATGATTTTGGCTATTGAAATGTTCGCCTTCTGAAACTTATAATAAAGGCGGAGATGATTAAGATGTCTGGAAAGATCACATGGTACAATAACAAGCAGGGGTTTGGTTTCATATCTCCTCAAATTCCGCGAGTTAACGGAAATCCGCGCTATTTTGAGACGCACAGCAGAGAGCTGTTTTCGGCCAATCAGATCGTTACATACGATGAGGAGACCAACCCGGCGAACGGTCTCAAAATGGCCATTCATGTCAAACCGGTGCAATAAAAGAAAAAGACGCCCCGTTTTTACCATCGGG
>CAUULH010000213.1:0-2841 GCA_963545875.1 uncultured Ethanoligenens sp. | reverse complement strand
ACGGACCGTTTGATCGCCGTCTATAACCGTGATGGCGACTGGTTCTATAAGCAAGGATGGCAGGACGCCCTTCATGTGGTCGAAGACACACCGGCTCCGCAGGATGATTGAATCAATGATTTGAGATTAAAATAAAAGCGCCGGTGACCGTGCAAACGGAAACCGGCGTTTCTTTATCTCTTCTTCTGTTTAAAATTCTTTATACAGCATGCTGGGCTGAACGCCGTGATTGTTTTGATATTTATTGCTGGCATAGGGCTTATAATCGCCGCAGATCGTATGAAAATAGATTTGGCAGATCTCCACGCCGGCATAAATTCGGATGGGCTGTACGCAGCTGATCTCAAGAGTCCAGCAGCCATGAAAGCCGACATCGCCGAATCCGGCCGTCACGTGGACATAAAGGCCGAGACGCCCTATGGATGATCGCCCTTCGAGCATAGGCACGCAGTCGTCCGCCGACGTAAATTCATTCGTGCTGCCGAGATACAATTTTCCCGGCTGAAGCAGAAGGCCTTCCGACGGAATCAGGATGCGATCCACCTCGTTGACCTTTTTCATATCCAATTCACGCTTTTTGTATACGAGCAGTTCATTGTGCAGGGTGAGATTGTAGCTGTTGGGATTGAGGCGCTCTTCACAAAAGGGAGTGATCTCAATGGTTTTGTGAAGGCGTTTTTTGATCTCCAATCCAGAAAGGATCATCCTTTGTTCCTCCTTGAAACGCTTTTCAGCCGTCCGCGCAAACGCCGGGCAGCTTCCGCGGGCCCTACCCATCCCAGATAAGACACATACAGATAGCCTGCCAGCACGCCTGCCGAGACGCCGGTGACGATCTTTCCGGTCTTAAAGCCGGGCGTTGTGTAGGTAAAACGGATGCTGCTGGTGCCGGCAGCGCATTTTACCGCCATAAAGCCGACGTTGACTTTTTCGATCTCCGCGGGTTTGCCGTTGATGGTAGCCGACCAGCCACTGTCATAAGGCACGCTGAAAAAGACCAGGTTGGTTTTCGGCAGTGTGATGGAGGCGGTGAAGCCTTGATTATCCGTCTTGAACGAGGAGCAAGTATGCGTGCGACGCGCAGCCGCGTCGGCAGCCAGCTGATCGTCCGTCGTTTTATACACTTCCGCAAGCGAAAGCGGTTTCAGCAGATTGCCGTATTTTTTGATCTGGCTCTTGCTCAGCAGAATAGCTTTGACCAAGAGCAGGTCTTTGCTGGATACGGCGTTGTATTCGCCGTTCGTGATATATGAAGTATAGGTAAAGCCCATCGGGATAAAATTCGTGTTCCGATAGACGCGCATGCCGTCCTGATAGGAATCATAGACCCAGCCGGGCGATTCGATCGTGTCGCCCGCATTTTGGATGACCAGATATTTGACGGAGAGGAGAGCCCGCAGGCCGATATAGGAAAGGCCCGGCCTTGAGGCAACGTCGCGCTGAACGCCGATGCTCTTATAAAAATCCATGATAGACGTGGGCACGACGCTCTGAAAAGCCTGGATGGTCGGCCAGTTCCAGAACATCGGCAGGTTATCCATGCCGTTGAAAACATCGATGCGCGACCAGGGCGTTCGGCTGAGCGTGATCTTCTGCGCGCCCTCGACTGCGACAGATTTATACCAAGAGCCCAACTCGCCGTTTTCTTTGCCGGTGGTGACGAAGAAGTTGGCAAAGATACAGATGACGGCGATCAGCGCAACCGTGCTGCGATAAAAAAATTCGGAAGATCGTCTGCCCCAATGGCGAAGCAAAAGGTAGAGAACCAGGAGCCCGCCAAGCGCGATGGCCACATAGACCCAGAATCGAACGGGATATTCTTCAAGACCGATCTGCGTGATCTTGCCATCGGATGTTTTGGGAATAAGCCCGATCGTGAGAGCAAATCCGGCCGTGATAATAGCCGTCCATTTGATGCCGGGCAGAAACGGGATAGACGGATCCTCCAGCACAAGGCAGGTGGCCAGCGCCATCATCAGCGTGGGCATATAGAACCAGCGGCAGTAATAATCGCTGTTGAACAGGATGAACGCGGCGTTGAGCCCCGGAATCAGCGCGATGAACAGGGAAATGCAAAGGATGCGGCGCAGCCAAGAGCCTTTTCGGCAGAACACATAGGCGAGCGCGCCGGAGCAGGAAAAGAACGGCAGGAAGAGTGACATTGAAGCCCATTTATTATCCGCGTCGGGGAAGAAGTTCGGCCTGGCTGGCAGATCCTGGGGAAAGAAGAGCGAATGAAGGATATCGCCGTAACGCTCCGTATTATTATACAAAAGCCAGTCCCAGCCGGAAAGCGTCTGATGGGTCCGGTAATTGCCCGCCACCGCCAGCGCCGCGGGAATGAAGAGGATACAGGCCAAACCGAGACCAAGGAAAAATTCAAAGATCAGCAGGAAAAAGCGGCGGAGCGAGAAATCCCACGCACCGGAAACCATCCGCAGGATGAAGTAGAGCGCCAAAAAGATGCAGGTGCCGACGAAGAATTCGTAATTGACGAGTGCGTTGGCGAAAACCGCCAGCGCAAACAGCCAGTTGCGGCGGCGCTGCATGAATTCTTCCAGCCCGATGAGCAAAAAAGGACAAAAGGCGATGACTTCGTGAAAATGATTGAAAAAGATATTGTAGATGGAGAAACCGGAAAACGCATAGAGCAGAGCGCCGATAACGGCGACGTCGTCACGTCGCGTGAAGCGACCGATGTAGGCATAGGCGCCGACAGCCGCCACGGCGAATTTAAGTGCAAGCAGCGGGCCGAGCGTATAAGGCACCCAACTGTCCGGCAGCGGGATCGTCAGCCAGAAAAACGGGCTGCCGAGCAGGTAGAACGCATAGGAACCGACA
>CAUULH010000212.1:0-2847 GCA_963545875.1 uncultured Ethanoligenens sp. | reverse complement strand
CCGCTCCTCGTGCCGATCTTCAAACGGGGAAAATGCGTCTACCAGAGCCCGACGGTGCGGCAGATCGCGGCGTTCTGCCGCGAGCAGGTGGGCACGCTGTGGGACGAGGTCGTCCGTTTCGAGAACCCGCACCGCTATTATGTCGATCTTTCCCAAAAGCTGTGGGACCTTAAACACAAGATGGTCGAGCAGATGCACTGAATTTCCTTTTTCAGATAAAAAACCGTCCCGGAGATCGTTCCGGGGCGGTTTTGTCTTATCAAAAGCGGCTCGTCATTTCGTACCGAAAAGGCGGTCTCCCGCGTCTCCGAGACCCGGCACGATGTACCGATGCTCGTTGAGGCGCTCGTCCAGCGACGTGCAGAAGACCCGCACGTCCGGATGAGCCTTTGTCAGCGCTTCGACGCCTTCCGGCGCGGCGATGATGCACATGAATTTCAGATGCTTCACGCCTCGTTTTTTCAGGATGTGGATGGCTTCGATAGCGGAACCGCCGGTCGCCAGCATCGGGTCGAGCACGATGGTCTCGCGTTCGCCGATGTCGTCCGGCAGTTTGACGTAATAATCCACCGGCCGATAGGTCTCCGGGTCGCGGTAGACGCCGATGTGGCCTACTTTGGCGGCGGGCACCATCTGGAGCGCGCCCTCCACCATGCCGAGCCCGGCGCGCAGAATGGGCACGAACGCCAGCTTTTTGCCGGAAATGATATTCGCTTTGGCGATGCCCACCGGCGTTTCGATCTCCACCTGCCGGAGCGGCAGATCGCGCGTTGCCTCATAGCACATCAGCATGGCGATCTCGCGCACGAGCTCGCGGAATTCTTTCGGGCCGGTCGTTTTGTCGCGCAGGAGCGTGAGCTTGTGCTGCAAAAGCGGATGGCTGAGAACAGAAAGGTTCGATTCCATCACCGGCCCTCCTTTTTTTCAATGTCGGCGATCTTGCTAATCCGTCTGAAGTGGCGTTCCCCTTCCGAAAAAGCGGTATCCAGAAAGGCATCGACCAGCTCGCAGGCCAGGCCGCCGCCCACGACGCGCCCGCCGAGGCAGAGCGCGTTGGCGTCGTTGTGCAGGCGGGTGTAGCGCGCGCTGTACGTATCCGAGCAGCTCGCGGCGCGGATGCCCTTGTGCTTGTTGGCCGCGATGCACATGCCGATGCCGGTGCCGCAGCAGAGGATGGCTTTCTCACAGGAGCCGCTCTGCACGGCGCCGCACGCCGCCGCCGCGAGATCCGGGTAGTCGCACGAGTCCGTGCTGTATGTGCCGAAATCCTGATACGGGATCTTCCGTTCGTCCAGATGCGCTTTGATCTCCTGCATCAGCGCATATCCCCCGTGGTCGCACCCTAAAGCAATCATGCCAAACCCTCCTGTTTTTTGTGCAGCGGCGCCTTTTGCCTCGCGCGCAGTTCACGCTCCGCCTGCGGCAGCCGCAGATAGACGGGAAGCAGCTCTTCCGCGGAAACGGCTTTTCCGGCCCGGTAAGCGGCAAGCCCAAGCGCCGCTACCGTTCCGGCCCGAACATACCGCAGAGCGTCCGGGGCCGCCGTGCAGGCGCAGCTTTCTTTAAGTGCATTATAGCACAACGCGGCGCCGTCGCCAAGAAGAAGCACGTTTTGCCCGTCAAGCTCTTTTGCCAGATCATCGAGTGAAATTGCCCGGTCCGGCGTCCGCCGTTTCAGCGAGCCGTTCTCATACGAAAAAAGCGCGTTGTAGACCTGCCCCCGCCGCGCGTCCATCGCGGCGCAGACGATACCGGGAAAGAACGGCGCGTTCCACGCCGCCGCCTCGAGCGACGAAATGCCCGCGCAGGGCGTGCCGTAGGCCAAAGCCATTCCTTTTACGGCGGCGATGCCGATGCGGACGCCGGTAAACGAGCCGGGCCCGGCCGTTACGGTGAAAAGCCCGATCTCCGAAAAAGACGCATGGCATGTTTTCATCAGGCCGCAAACGGCGGGCATCAGCGTCTCGCTGTGCATCCGCGTGCCGTGCAGGAACGTCTCGCCGAGGAGCGTATCGTCCTCGAAGAGCGCCGCAGAGACCGTCACCGAGGAAGTATCGATTGCCAAAATCTTCAATGTGTCTCCTTTCCCGGCGCCGTGATGCGGACGCGCCGCTCGTTTTCCGTTTCGCCGGGCGAGATCGTCACCCGCACGGCGTTTTCCGGCAGGGCGTTCTCGATGTTCTCGCTCCACTCCACCGCGCAGACGCCGCCCGAACCGAGGTCGTCGAAAAAACCGGTGGATTCGAGATCCGCCCAGGTGTCGATGCGGTACATATCAAAATGATAAAGCGGGATCTTGCCGTCGTGCGTGTGCACCAGCGCGAACGTGGGGCTTGAGACCGGGCCGGAGACGCCGAGTCCGCGCGCCAGCCCGCGGACAAACTGCGTCTTGCCCATGCCCATGCCGCCGAACAGCGCGACAATATCGCCCGCCTTCAATTCTTTGCCGAGTTTTTCACCGAGCCGCTCCGTCTCGGTAACGGAGCGGCTGAGATATTCTTTTTCCGCCATATCGATCAGAAAAGGCCGGAGATGACGCCGTTCTCATCGATGTCGATGTTCTCGGCGGCCGGGTGTTTCGGCAGGCCGGGCATCAGCAGGATATTGCCGGTGTAGAAAACGACGAATCCCGCGCCGGCGCAGAGCTTGGCGTCTTTCACATGCAGGGTGAAACCGGTCGGCCGGCCGAGCGCTTTGGCGTCGTCGGAAAGCGAATACTGCGTTTTGGCCACGCAGACGGGTAGATTTTCGCCGCCCAGTTCGCGGATGGCCGCCAGCGATTTCTCCGCCGCAGGCGCGTAAGCCACGTCTTTGGCCCCGTAGATCTTGGCGGCGATGGTGCCGAGT
>CAUULH010000211.1:0-2881 GCA_963545875.1 uncultured Ethanoligenens sp. | reverse complement strand
ATCACGCTCGGCATCTTGAACAACGTGCCGCTCGAAGCCGTGAACGCTCTGCTCGGCGAGGTGCTCCCCGCCACGCTCCAGACGCTCGAATCCCGCGAAATGAACCATATGGAGCGCGACGCGCTCCGCGCAAAGATCGTAAGAGAAACCCTCACACGCCTCAGACCCGGACCGGATAAGACGGTATAAAGGAGGAATGCAGCATGATGTTCAATAAATTTACCGAAAAAGCGGCCAACGCCCTCAATCTCGCGCTCGAAAGCGCGAGAGACCTCGGCCATTCGTACGTAGGCACGGAGCATATCCTCATCGGCCTGCTCAAAGAGGGAAGCGGCGTTGCCGCCAAGATCCTCGAGCAGCACAGCATCGACGCCGATACGGTCGAGGAGCTCGTTGCGGAATCCATCGGCCGCGGTTTAGCGCCCTCGCATGTGACCCTGCAGAGCCTTACGCCGCGCGGCAAGCATATCATTGAGCTCGCCTATGCGGAGGCGCAGAACCTCGGGCACGGCTATGTCGGCACCGAGCATCTGCTGATGGCGCTGCTCAGCGAGGCCGACAGCGTGGCCGTGGCCATCCTCGTCCGCCTCGGGTGCGATTCGCGGGCGCTTTACGCTGAGATCGTCCGCACCGTCGGCGGCCGAGCGGACGGGCAGCAGAAAGTTTCGATGGACGCCGGCGGCGCCGCCGCCGAACCCGCCCCAAGGCGGAACAGCAATACCCCGAATTTGGATAAATTCGGGCGCGACCTCGCCGATCAGGCGCGCGCCGGCCGGCTCGACCCGGTCATCGGCCGCTCCAAAGAGATCGAGCGCGTCATCCAGATCCTTTCCCGCCGCACGAAGAACAATCCCTGCCTCATCGGCGAGCCGGGCGTCGGCAAGACGGCCATCGCCGAAGGCTTGGCGGAAAAGATCGTGGAGGGCCGCCTGCCGGAGATCCTGAAAGACAAGCGCGTCTTTTCGCTCGATCTCACGGGCATGGTCGCGGGCACCAAGTACCGCGGCGAATTCGAAGAACGCATCAAGAACGCGCTGGAAGAAGCCCGCAAGGCGAAGAACGTCATCCTCTTCATCGACGAACTGCATACCATCATCGGCGCGGGCGCGGCGGAAGGTGCCATCGACGCCGCCAATATCCTCAAGCCGATGCTGGCGCGCGGCGAGATCCAGATCATCGGCGCCACCACGCTCGACGAATATCACAAGCACATCGAAAAAGACGCCGCGCTGGAGCGCCGCTTCCAGCCGGTGATCGTGGGCGAACCGTCGGAAGACGAGGCCTTGCAGATCCTGCGCGGCCTGCGCGACAAATACGAAGCGCATCATAAAGTGCGCATCACGGACGAGGCGCTCAAAGCCGCCGTGACGCTCTCTTCCCGCTATATCTCCGACCGCTATCTGCCGGATAAGGCCATCGACCTGATGGACGAGGCGGCGAGCCGCGTGCGGCTCAAGGCGTTCACCGCGCCGCCGGACCTGCGCGTGCTGAACGAAAAGCTCAAAAAACTCGACGAGGAAAAAGAAGCAGCGGTCAAATCGCAGGACTTTGAGCAGGCCGCCAAGCTGCGCGACGAGGGCAAGAGCGTGCGCGAGCAGGTGGAAGCCGCCAAAAAGCAGTGGATGAGTTCGAATGCCCGCTCGGTGAAAGAAGTCCGCGAGGAGGACATCGCCGAGATCGTCTCCGGCTGGACCGGCATCCCGGTGAAAAAGATGCAGGAAGGCGAGAGCGAGCGCCTGCTCCACCTCGAAGACGTGCTCCATCAGCGCGTTGTCGGGCAGGACGAGGCTGTCACCGCCGTGGCCAAAGCCATCCGCCGCGGCCGCGTGGGCTTAAAAGACCCCAAGCGTCCCATCGGTTCGTTCATCTTCCTCGGACCCACGGGCGTGGGCAAAACGGAGCTTTCCAAGGCGCTGGCCGAAGCGCTCTTCGGCGACGAGAACGCCATGATCCGCGTCGATATGTCCGAGTATATGGAAAAATACTCGGTGTCCCGCATGATCGGCTCGCCTCCGGGCTATGTCGGCTACGACGAGGGCGGCCAGCTCACCGAAAAAGTGCGCCGCAAACCGTACTCGGTCATCCTGTTCGACGAGATCGAGAAAGCGCATCCGGACGTGTTTAACATCATGCTCCAGATCCTCGACGACGGCATCCTGACAGACGCGCAGGGCCGCAAGGTCGATTTCAAGAACACCGTCATCATCATGACGTCCAACGTCGGCGCGCGCGCCATCACGGAGGAGCATCACCTCGGTTTTGCCGGTTCGGAAAAGCCGGGGCTCAGCGATAAGGAGATCCACAGCGATGTGATGGGCGAGCTCCGCCGCACGTTCCGCCCGGAATTTCTCAACCGCGTGGATGACATCATCGTTTTCCACCAGCTCTCCGGCGAAAATATCCGCAAGATCGCCGGCAAGATGCTCGATACCGTCGCCAAGCGCATCAAAGGCATGGAGATCGATATCACGTTCGCCGACGAAGTGACGGCTTTTGTCTCCAAGGAGGGATTCGATCCGGTGTACGGAGCGCGTCCGCTCCGCAGAGCCATCCAGTCCAAAGTGGAGGACAGCTTCTCGGAAGCGATGCTCGAAGGCAAGATCAAAGCGGGCGATACCGTGCGGGCCGTTTTGAAAGACGGCGCCGTCGATTTTGAAAAAGAGACCGCTCCCGCCAAAGCGTAAAATCAAATAAAAGATCTCCGGTATCCGAAAGGATGCCGGGGATTTTTTCTGCCCAAAAGACGGTTTTTAAAATTTCTTTCCTGTTTGTTCAGATACCGGTAAAATTTATCTGGGATAATAAGTCTCGGAGCAGCGGAACAATGGATGCCCTGATAAGGGCGATTCCGAGAGGTTCCAAACCCTCCAGCCAGCGGGCA
>CAUULH010000210.1:0-2891 GCA_963545875.1 uncultured Ethanoligenens sp. | reverse complement strand
CCGCGCGTCCAGTATCTTTTCGAGCGCAACAAGCTCTATACCTGCTACAAAAATTACGGCGACGAGATGCTCAAAAGCGTTTTTCTGCCCGCCGTTCTGCTGGAGATCCGGGAAGCGTGCCTTTTCACACCGCTGGATGCCGAAAATCTCGATATCCGCAATCCGGCGGCCTACGACCCGGAACCGGTGCGCATCGCGCCGATGACGGCGATGAAACTGAACGCCTTGAACGAATTTGTGAAAGAACTCCCGAAGCTTTCCGAAAAACGGGCTTTCGTCCAGAAGCGCCGCAAGACGTCCGATACCGATCTGCTCCCGCTCTTTGAAGACCCGTTCATCGTTTTCCCCAAAGATACACCGGATTTTCTGGATGCGCAGTACGATGTGGTCAAAACGTTCGGCATCGACGAACGGTTCAAAAAGCCGCTTCGCACCGGCGTGGTGCTCGTTATGGCGGGCGGCCTTTCGCAGAACGAGCCGTATTTAGCCGCGGCGGGCCATTTGGCAGGGTCGCCGTCGTTTGATGTCAGCCTGATCTATCCGGGAGAAGGTCCGGAGCTGCCGAATGTCCGAAAAGTGTCCGGCAATCTCGGCGCTTCGCTCGACGCGCTCATCAAGGCGCATATCGTCTGCTTCTGCGGGCCGGGTGCTTTTTGGAGCAAGGAGATGGCCGGCGCGGCCCGCCGTAAATTCGTTCTCGCGGACGCTTCGGTTTTATCGGCCGAAGATGCGCTGGCGGATTTTGCGTCTCGGAACGGCGACTTTTTCCTCTGCCCGTCTTCCGGGCAGGAAGAGAGCGCAAAAAAAACGCTGGCGGCTTCCGGCCGTTTTTCGGATGGAAGCGTGCCGGAGAAGGCTTTCTGGGCGCCGGGCGACGGAGATGCCGGCCATGCCGCGCGCCTGCGGGACGCGCTCGAGCAGTACTGCTCGGCGCCTTTCCATCTGCCGCGCAAGGGGCCGGAAGAAGAGTATGCGGCCCTGCGTTCCGCTGAGACCGGCGGCGGACAGCCGCTGTCCGAGCGGGTGGCTCATCTCGAGCGGATGCTGGCCGGCGAACGCCGCCTTCTCCATAAGCACGAAGAATGCATGGAAGATATCCGGGCGGAGACCGATCTGATGGAGCGCCGCTTTCAGAAAGCGAAAGCGAAGCTCGGCCGTTTTCGGTTTCTTCGGCGCTTCTTGTAAGGCTTAGGAGGCTTCATGGTCCTGTTCAGAAAATGTATGACGGCGGCAAGGCTCCTCTCCCAATACGGGCCCGATGTCGTCTGGGGCATGGTCCGGGACAATCTCCGTGAAATGGGCCGCTCTTTTCGCTGGGCCTGCCGGCGTTTTGACCGTCTGCCGTCTGCTCCCCGAGGACAAAAGACGCTTCATATCCTTTATGTGGCGATTACGCATGAGGCGCGCGACGGGCAGACTTCCCGCTACCGCATCTATAATTTTATGGAAGCGCTGAAAGGCCGGGCGGAAACGCGCCTTGCCACACTGGAGGGCGGCATTCCCGCTCCCGTTCTCCGCTGGGCGGATTTGGCCGTGCTGATGCGTGCCCCGCGCACGGAGGACGCGGACCGTTTCTTCGACGACGCGCGCCGGGTCGGGCTGCCGGTCGTGTTCGATATCGACGATCTGATCTTTCTGCCGTCTTTTTTTCCCGCTTTTTGCAAGACCCTGCCGGGCATGTCGAAAAAAGACAAGGCCTATGAGCGAAATAATTTCGATGGCTGTTATGAGAATTTCCGCCGGAGCGCCGGCGCGACCGCCAGCACGCCGTTCATCGCGGAGCAGATGCGAAAAGAGGGCAGGGAAGCGTTCGTCATTCACAACGGCCTGAACCGGCGCCAGATTCGGATCGCCGCGCGCGCGGTGCGCCGAAAAACAGATCGGCGGCCGGAAAAAGAGCGCACGATCCTCTATCTCAGCGGGAGCAAGACGCATGAGCGGGATTTCGCGCAGGCGCTTCCGGCGCTTGTCCGGATTATGAAAGAATATCCGGATGTGCGTCTCTGCATCGTCGGGTCTCTCGATGTTTCAACCCTGCCGCCCGCCGCGGCCGCGCGGACGAAAACGGTGCCGTTCATGGAATGGGGCAGGATGCTCGCTTTCACTGCATCCTGCACGATCAACATCGCGCCGCTCGATACGGCCAATCCGTTCTGCCACGCCAAGAGCGAGCTGAAATATTTCGAGGCGGGCCTTGTGGGCGTGCCTACGGTCGCCTCGCCGACCGATTCGTTTCGTCTCGCCATCCGTTCCGGGAAAAACGGCCTGCTGGCGGAGACGGAAGACGACTGGTATCAGGCCCTTTCGTCTCTGCTGTCGGATAAAGCGCTGTATAGGCGCATCGCGGAGGCCGCCAGGGCGGACGCTCTGGCGCGCTATTCGCCCGAAAAGACGGCGGAAGAAGCGCTGAGCGCCTATCGGGCCATTTTGGAGACTGAAAGCAAAAAAGCCGGTCCGGCGGAATGAAAGCATCCGTCCGCTCGAAAAGTTGCATTTTCGCGGCGATATGGTACAATGGACGGAGATTTTGCGGCGAAAAAGCCGGAAAGCGGAGGATAAGATATGCCGTGTGGAAACCTGTTGGACCTCAACGATTGTACGGTGACAGATTGGGAACACATCATCAAACTCGCGCAGGATATCCGTCTCAACCCTGCCGATTATCAGCACCGCTGTGAGGGCAAAGTGCTGGCGACGCTCTTCTACGAGCCGAGCACACGCACGCAGATGTCTTTTCAGGCGGCCATGCTCCGTCTCGGCGGGCAGATCATCGGGTTCGATAATCCGGTGAACACGTCGGTCTCCAAAGGCGAAACGCTGATGGATACCGTGCGCATCGTCGGGAACTACGCGGATATCATCGTCATCCGTCATCCGCAGGAAGGCGCGGC
>CAUULH010000209.1:0-2895 GCA_963545875.1 uncultured Ethanoligenens sp. | reverse complement strand
CGAAATTTATTTTGAAATACAAAACAGAACAGGCACACCGTCCCATTCTGAGCAAAACAAGATCACAAAACGTCCTCAGAGTAAAAGCCGCTTTTTATTATAAAGAAAACATTTCCTTTTGTCAATGCTCGATCCGATCGATGCGGGCCGGCGAATCCGGTAAGAATATGACCTCGTGAGAACAGTTTCAGTTTGGGACAGATCATTCGGGTTTTGTCGCCGGTTTTCTGTCATCCGACGCTGCCGCATACCGGGAATTTGAAATTCCCCGGAAGTTGTGTTATCCTTTATCTATCTGTCTTGTGCGGAAAGGAAAACAGTATGCGTGAGATTTCGGCAAACACTCTTCGAGAGACCGTATGCGGGCTTTTCATCAAAGCAAACGTCTGCATCGGCGCGGATATCCTTTCGGCTTTGGAAAACGGGCTTGAGCGGGAGACTTCTCCGGCCGGGCGCGCCGTACTGCGCCAGATCATCGAAAACGACCGCATCGCCGCGGATGAAGAGGTGCCTCTCTGTCAGGATACCGGCATGGCCGTGCTGTTTATCCGGCTCGGGCAGGATGTCCACATTTCGGGCGGCGATTTCGGCGAAGCCGTGGAGCAGGGCGTGCGCGACGCCTACCAAAAGGGCTATCTGCGCAAATCCATCGTGACCGACCCGGTCTATGACCGCAAAAACACCGGCGACAATACGCCCGCCGTGCTCCATGTCGAGATCGTGCCGGGCGAAAAGATCGAGATCACGGCGGCGCCGAAAGGCTTCGGGAGCGAGAACATGAGCGCTATCAAGATGCTTCCGCCTTCCGCCGGAGAAGCGGGCGTGCACGATTTTATTTTGGATACTGTGCGGAAAGCGGGCCCGAATCCCTGCCCGCCCGTCGTGGTGGGCGTCGGAATCGGCGGCACGCTCGAGCTCGCGGCAAAAACGGCGAAAAAGGCCACGCTCCGCCCCGTGGGCGAGCACAACGCCGACCCGCGCTATGCCGCGCTGGAAAGCCGTTTGTTCGATGAAGTCAACCGGCTGGGCATCGGGCCCGGAGGTTTGGGCGGCAGGCTCTGCGGTGCTGGCCCTGCCACGCGGCGCGTCACGCCACCGCCGTGATCTAAGGAGGCAGTCAGATGGAACGTTCCATAAAGATCGTACATGCGCCGCTGACGGACGAAGCGGTCTTGGGCCTGCATGCGGGAGACGACGTGCGCATCAGCGGCACGCTCTTCACGGCGCGCGACGCCGCCCACAAGCGCCTTTTTACCTTGCTTCAGGAAGGAAAAGCCTTACCGCTCGATCTGGCCGGGCAGGTGCTCTACTATGTCGGCCCGGCGCCGGCGAAGCCCGGACATGTCTGCGGCCCGGCGGGGCCGACCAGCAGTTATCGGATGGACGCTTATACGCCCGCCCTGCTCGACACCGGCTTGAAAGGCATGATCGGAAAAGGCATCCGTTCCCCGGAAGTGATCGCTTCCATCAAAAAGAACCACTGTGTCTATTTTGCCGCGGTCGGCGGCGCGGCGGCACTCATCGCACGGAGCATCCGCGCCGTCGAACCGGTCGCTTATGAGGACTTGGGTACCGAGGCCATCCGGAAGCTGACCGTCGTGGATTTTCCGGCCGTCGTCGTGATCGATTCAGAAGGAAACAATCTCTATGAGACCGGCATCCGGGCTTATCGAACGATCTGAACAGAAGAAAGAAAGGGCGAGAAAATGGATATCCGACAGGAATCGCTGAAAAAGCATTATGAGTGGAAAGGCAAGATCGAAGTCTCTTCCCGCGTAAAAGTGCGCACGAGAGAAGACCTCTCACTGGCCTACACGCCCGGTGTGGCGGAGCCCTGCCTGGAGATCCAGAAGCATCCGGAAAAATCCTTTGAGCTTACACGGCGCGGAAACCTCGTGGCCGTGGTGACGGACGGCACGGCTATCCTCGGCCTCGGCGACATCGGCCCGGAAGCCGGAATGCCCGTCATGGAAGGCAAAGCGGCTCTTTTTAAAGAATTCGCAGACGTCGACGCTTTCCCCATCTGCGTGAAAAGTAAAGACGTCAACGAGATCGTCCGCACGGTCTACCTCATCTCCGGCAGCTTCGGCGGCATCAATTTGGAAGACATCGCCGCGCCGCGCTGTTTTGAGATCGAGCGCCGGCTCAAAGAGCTCTGCGATATCCCGGTATTTCACGACGACCAGCACGGCACGGCCATCGTGGTGGCGGCT
Source organism: uncultured Ethanoligenens sp. (assembly GCA_963545875.1). Classification (GTDB taxonomy): domain Bacteria; phylum Bacillota; class Clostridia; order Oscillospirales; family Ethanoligenentaceae; genus Ethanoligenens. Next base: position 682 of record CAUULH010000209.1, on the reverse strand, counting down.
GCCGTGCTGAATGCGCTGAAAGTGACCGGGCGCAGTCTAAAAGAGACCCATGTCGTCGTCAACGGCGCGGGCTCGGCGGGGCTGGCCATCGCCGCCCACCTGCTCGACCTCGGCATCGAGCACCTGACGCTGGTGGACCGTTTCGGCATCCTCTGCGAGGGGATGAGCGAGCTGAACCCCGCGCAGGCCGAACTGGCCAAGCGCACGAACCGCGGACATAAAAAAGGTGCGCTGGCTGACGCCCTGCGCGGCGCCGACCTCTTTATCGGCGTATCCGCGCCGCATATCGTGACGGAGGAAATGGTGCGCTCGATGGCGCCCGAACCCATCGTCTTCGCCATGGCCAACCCTACGCCCGAGATCATGCCGGACGAGGCCAAGCGGGCAGGCGCCAAAGTCGTGGGCACCGGCCGTTCGGATTTTCCCAATCAGATCAACAACGTGCTGGCGTTCCCGGGCATCTTCCGCGGCGCGCTCGACTGCCGCGCCCGCGAGATCAACGCGGCGATGAAAATGGCCGCTTCCCACGCCATCGCGGAGCTCGTGGGCGAAAGCGAGCTTTCCGCCGAGTGCATCCTGCCCAGCGCGTTCGATGGGCGCGTGGCAAAAGCTGTGGCCGCGGCCATCGTAAAAGCGGCCAAAGAGACCGGCGCCGCGCGGATCTGAGCACGAGATTTCAAGG
>CAUULH010000208.1:0-2913 GCA_963545875.1 uncultured Ethanoligenens sp. | reverse complement strand
AGCCCCTCTCGGCGCGCGCGGTCGGAGAACATCAGCACCGCCTCACCGAGCTCGGCGAGGATGTCGATACGCTCGGTCACCATGCGGAAGCGCCCGCCCTGCATCCGGGAAAAATCGAGCAGATCTTCCACCATGGACGAAAGGCGGCCCGTTTCGTCCATGATGACGCGCATGCCCTTCTGAGAAGTCTGCGTATCGCCCGGCGGGCAGCCGAGGATCGTCTCCGCCCAGCCGCGGATGGCGGTGAGCGGCGTGCGCAGCTCGTGGGAAACCGACGAGATAAAATCGTTCTTGATGTGGTCGGCCGTGCCGAGCTCTTCCGCCAGATGGTTGATCGTGTCGCACAGATCGCCGATCTCGTCGTCATACCGCTTGCTGATGCGGACATGGTAGTCGCCGTCGGCGATGCGGCCGGCCATAGCCGTCACTTTCCGCACGGGCCGCACAATGGAATTGATAAAATACATGCCGGAGAACAGCACGAACGCAATGATGCACAGGCACACCGCACCGCTGAGCATGGAAAACAGCGTGATCTGCCAATCCACCTGCGAAAGGGAAACGACATACCGCGCGGCGCCGAGCACTTTGCCGCTGCTGTCTTTGAGAATACTGGTGACAGCCATCACCTTTTCGTTCGTGGGATGATATACGCCCATCCAGCTCCCCAGCCCGTTGCCGGAACCGCGCGCCTCGACGAAATCCGGCATGGCGGTGTTCTCGGCCGGCAGAAAATCGCTGGAAGTGAGCAGGATGCCGCCTTTTTTGTCCAGAATGAGCAGCTCCATATTGCTTTTATCGGAAAAACCGTCCACAAAATCTTTGGCAGCCGTATAAAAATCGGACTCGCTGTTCTCCGTATTGTGCGAGAACTGCGTAGCGCGGAGCCGCGCTTCCGTGGTGAGATAGTTCTGCACCGCGCTGTAATAGTAGCTGTGCACGGCAAGCGCCGACACGATCCACAGGATACCCAAAATAGCGATGATGAGCCCCATCGTGTTGAACATCCAGCGCCTGGTGATGCCTTTGAATTGAAAAAAATGTCCTTTGAGCTTCATGCCCCGATACTCCTGCCTCACGCGGCGGTCCCTTTGCTCCATTTATAGCCGTAGCCCCAGACCGTGAGGATATGGCGCGGGTTGGACGGATCTTCTTCCACTTTCATGCGCAGACGGCGGATGTTGACATCCACGATCTTGAGCTCGCCGAAGTAGTCCTCGCCCCAGACGTGGTTGAGGATATCGCCGCGCGAAAGCGCCGTTTCCGGATTTTCAAGAAAATATTTCATGATCTGAAATTCCATTTGCGTCAGCTCGATGGGCTTGCCCTCGCGGAAAAACGTCCGGCTTTTCAGATTGAGCACGAACTCGCCCGAAGCGATGGTATCGTTTTCTTCCGGCTTGGCGCTTTTGAGGGTGATGCGGCGGTAGAGCGCGTCCACGCGCGCCACCAGCTCCGACGGGCTGAACGGCTTGGTCACGTAGTCGTCCGCCCCGATCATCAGGCCGCCCACGCGGTCCATCTCCTGGGTGCGCGCCGTGAGCATGATGATACCGACCGTCTCGCTCCGTTCGCGCAGCCTGCGGCAGACTTCAAAGCCGTCGATGCCCGGCAGCATGATGTCAAGCAGCACGATGCGGATCTCGTCCGCATGTTTTTGATAGACTTTCAGCGCATCCTCGCCCGAGCCTGCCTCCAGCACCTGATAGCCCGACCGTTTCAGATTGATGATGACGAATTCCCGGATCGTCTGTTCATCTTCTACGACCAGAATGGCCTTTGCCATGCGGACCGCCTCCTCGCTCTCTTTTTCTGTTTCAGCTCAGCAGCCGGAAATGGCTGCGTATGGTGCTGATGTCCAGCTTATCCGGTGCGTTTCCTTCATCGGCCGCCGGCCGGCAGACATAAACGGTGCCGTTGCTCTCCGCGATGCGCAGGAGCGACGAACCGACCGCGTCTTCTTTTTCCCATGCCGAATCGGTATAAGTCAAAATATCGAATAATTTCGCTCCGACCTGCTGTGTGCCCGCGTTCCACTCGTAAAACGTCCAATCGGCATCGCCGCCGGCCCGCCTCACCGTCACGTTCTGCGTGCCGTTGTCCCAGCTATCCGGAAAAAGGAACGCATAGCCTTCCGTCTGATTGACGACGGAAGAACAGCGGACGGAAAGCGCGCTGTTTTTCCAGATCATCCAGCGCACGTTCCAGATCTCGCCCGCACTGTCGCTTCCGAAATCGTCGAAGCCGGGAAGTTCCACCGTTTCGGGGATATCGATGACGCCGTCGCCGTCGATATCCCGGCAGTCGATGGAAAGACTGCGCAGGGTCTCCGACGAAGCGGTGCCCGCGTTTTCGTCATAAAGCGGCGAAGTCAACTTGCCGTTTTTCCAGAGGACCATCTCGGTCACCATCGTATCGGAGCCTTTCCGGCTGTCGATGAGCACGGCCGGGTCGCCGTCCTCTTTGGTGGCGTAGAGCCCGGCATAGCCGGTCACCGTGCTGTCGAGCGATGACTGACCGATCACGGTCATCTGGCCGGAAACGGCGCTCACCAGCGAAGCGGTCGCCTTTTTATCCGCGCTGTCCAGTTTGAGAAGCAAAAGCTCGCTTTTATTGGAAGCAGACAAACTCACCGGGAGCATCTCCGTATAGGTGTCGCGGTAGACCTTTTCATACTTTCCGCCATGCAGGGCGTAGACGCCCAGCACCATATCCGTGCTGGTGAAAGACGTCCAGCCGACGGCGATCTGGTCCGCGCCCGTCCCGTTGAAATTGCCGAACGCGATACGGTTTACCTCGTTGCCGTCGCCGCTGATATCGCAGACTTCCTTCCACGTGCCGCCCGAGCTCTGCTTGAGCACCGCCACATGCGTGCCGGCTTTATCTTTGGAAGAAAGCGTATAGAACGCCAGC
>CAUULH010000207.1:0-2920 GCA_963545875.1 uncultured Ethanoligenens sp. | reverse complement strand
ATATGGTATCATGGAGATACGTGGTGAACCTGCATGATAGCCTATTTGCGTCCGCACAATGCCTGCCGTATCTCAGCCTGCGGCATCGCAAAAAACGAGGCGGACAATATCGCGAAAAGCATTGACAGTTACCGCGATTTTGTGGATGAGATTATCGTGGTGGACACCGGGTCGATGGACGATACGGTTTGCCTCGCAAAAGAGCATGGGGCGCTCGTGTTCCATTTTGACTGGTGCGACGATTTTTCGGCGGCCAAGAATTTTGCGCTCCAACATGCTTCCGGCAGCTGGATCATCTTTCTCGATGCGGATGAATATTTCAACGAGGGCTGCGGCAAGCGTCTGCGCGAGGCGATCGCCATCGCTGAGCACCGCGGATGCAACTGCATCGGCTGCCGCATGGTGAATCTTGACAAGGACAGCGGCGTCACAGTGGACGAGATGTATCAGATCCGGGTATTCAAATCGGAATTCCGCTACATCCATCCGGTCCATGAGTCCATTTTCGGCCCTCATGGCATTATTCCACTGGATGTCCATAAATCCTGGTTTTTTCTCTATCATACCGGCTACTCTTTCCGGATCAGCCGAAAAAAAGCGGAGCGGAACAAAAAACTGTTGATCGAGCGGCTGTCTGCGGAAACCGATCCGCAGAGCCGAACGCTTCTTTATTTATATTTGAGCGATTCTTCCTACGCACTCGAGGAGTTTGACGACTGCCGCAGATATGCCAAGCTTTATCTCGAAAATCGGGACAAGTATCATACCCGCATGGTCGGCTTGGGCGTAAAACTGTTTATCAACATCTTGTGGAGCCTTGATTATCAGCATAAGCCGCTTTCCGAAAGCAAAAAGTGGCTTCTCCAATTCGAAAAGGAGTTTCCGGATCATCCGGAGACGCATTACGCGTGCGGCCGCATCCTTTTCAGAGAGCGCCGCTTTGAATCGGCGCTTGCCGAGCTGGAATGCGCGGAGCGGCTTTCCCAAAATTATGACGATCAGGAAGTCAATTCCGTCGAGTCTTACAATACCCTGCTGTATTATTACCGCGGGCTGTGTCACGAGGGTCTCTGGCGCGACAGCGACGCGTATGACGATTATCTGACGAGCCTGTATCGCTCCGCTCAGGAGGTCCCGATCAGCAGGCTTCTTTCTTTCCTGAAAAAACAGCGCCCGGAAGATGTGAACGCCTATATCAAGGGCCTGCTCACCACGCTTAATGCGCCGCAGACGAAACGTCTGATGGCCGGTCTGATGACGAATTATATGACGGAACCGCTGCTTCTGTGCTATGCCAAGTTCCAGATCGATGAAAAAACGGCGCTGATCGACGCTAATGTCGCGGCGCACGTGCAGGCCGGGCGCGGAAAATTTGAAGAAGCGGCCTTGCTGTTTCTCACGCAGAACCAGCTCGATCCGTCTGAAAAGGCCGCGGCAAACGCGCTGCTGTGCGCGGCGATCTCTCAAAGCGCCACGGCACTCGAACAGGCGACGTTTGCCGCACCGCCGTATGCCCGCGCCGCGCTGGGGCTTCCGGGCGCGGCGGTCTTGCCGGAGGATCTCCGCGCTTCGGCCGGGCTGGCCGCGGAAGCCGAACGGATGGGAAAAGAAGCGTTTGCGGAGGAGATCATCGACCGCCTCTTGGAAAAAGACGCCGGTCAGGCCGAGACGCTGGCCGCCATCCTGGAGGAAATGAGCGCTTTTCCACTGGCTCTGCGCGCCGTCTCGAGAGCGCCGGCCGATGCGCGCACGATCTTTCTGCGCGGTTATTACCGGTATCGCACCGGAAGGCTCGGCGAGGCGGAAGACCGTATCCGTTTCGCACAAGCCCGGGGATACCGGGAACCGGATGCGGATGCCGTTTTGGAGACCATCCGGTCGCTTTTTCCGGCAGGCGGCGCCGAAAAAATGAAGGAAGGCTGCGCCGAGGCGGCGGAACTGCTTGAAGAAGGCCGTTTTTTTGAAGCGGAGGAAAAGCTCTCCCGTCTGCGGGACACTGCCGAGCCGACTGCCGAGTGGTATTCCACGATGGCGGTCACCCGCTATTACCGGCATCGGGATATCGAGGCCGGGCTGACGGCAGAGGCCGGCTTGGAGCGTTTCCCGCAAAATACGGATCTTTTGAGCAACGCGGGGGACATTTTCAGCCGCATGGGCTTCATCGAGCGCGCGGGAGAGTATTACCGCAAAGCGCTGCGATCTTGCACGGATCCGGCGCTCGCCGTGCAGATCCGGCAGCTTTTGGACGCTTTGCCTGCTGTCTGACCGTGCGGCGGAAATCGGGCGGCTGATAAAGGAGGATGGATGATGGACGATAACGGAATGGGCTCCATGGTAGACATGTATGTGTATGAGGAAAACCAGCTTCTCGATAAGCTGGAGGACATCATGCTGGAAACGGAAAAGGACGGGGATCTCTCCTCCGACAATATCAATGAGATTTTCCGCATCATGCATACGATCAAAGGCTCGTCGGCCATGATGAGCTATAACAATATTTCCACGCTTGCGCATTCAGTGGAGGATCTGTTTTACTTTATTCGTGAGCAGCATCCCACGGGGCTCGATATCTCCGCGATCTGCGATCTGGTGCTTTCCGCCTCGGATTTCATCAAGGCGGAGATCGAAAAGGTCGAGGGCGGCTCCACGCCGGACGGCGATGCCTCGGATATCGAGCAGAACATCAAAGATTATCTCGCCAAGATCTCCGGAAAAGCGGCGGGGGGCGCGCAGGCCGCTCCTTCCGCGCCGAAGACGGCTTCGTCCGCAGAGGCGGCGCCTTCCGTGACCGTTTCGCCGGAAGCTCCTTCGCAATCCGATGAAGCGGAGGGAAATGCCTATGTGGCGCATGTGATCTTTGATGAAGGCGGCAAGATGGAGAATCTGCGCGCTTTCGCCATCACCCGCAATCTTTCCGAAT
>CAUULH010000206.1:0-2930 GCA_963545875.1 uncultured Ethanoligenens sp. | reverse complement strand
CGGGCGGAGCACCAGCTCTTTCATGATCGTGGGCAGGCCCAGTTCATCGATCGTGGGCATCTTCTGCACCAGGGCGCGGATGGCCGCGCTGTAGCTCCGCCTCTGCTTATAGACATTGGCGCGGAAACGCCCCACGCCCTGCACCACATAGGAAAAATCCACCTGACCGTTCTGCTCGAGGAACTCGGCGCGTTCCGGCCGGAGCATACTGTAACAAAGCTCCTGCGCCTCGCCCGGTTTCATCGGCTCACAGCCCTCCATCGGCAAAAGCTGGCCGTTCAATCGCACCATGGGCGGCACGCCTACAGAGATATGCAGGTCCGACGCGCCCATCATCACGGTATTCCTCAGCAACATATTGATGTCCACCATAATCTGTTTTCCTCCCCGTGCTTATCTGCCCTTTTTCAAGATCGACAGGCCGTCATTCGTCCAATTCGTACGCTACGCGCAGCATCTCGGCGATCGTCGTCGTGCCCTGCCGCACCAGTTCGACGCATCCGTCATGCAGGCTCACCATTCCTTCCTTTTTTGCCTCCTCGCGCAAAACATCTTCCGGCTCGCCTCTTTCGACCAGGGTGCGCATCTTGGCGGTGATGGGCACAATCTCATACACGCCCACGCGCCCTTTGTAGCCGGAGTGCCCGCAGTAAGAGCACCCTTTGCCGCGGTGGAGCTTTTGGCCCTCCGGCAGATGGAGCATCGCCCTTTCCGCATCGGTGGGCTCATACTCCTCCGCGCAGTGGGTGCAGATACGGCGCACCAGCCGCTGAGCCACCACGCCGTCGAGCGCGGAAGCGAGCAGATACGGCTCGATGCCCATGTTTTCGAGCCGCGTGACGGTGGAAACGGCATCGTTGGTATGTACCGTTGAGAGCACGAAATGCCCCGTGATGGCCGAGCGAACGGCGATCTCCGCCGTCTCGTTGTCGCGGATCTCGCCCACCATGATGATATCCGGATCCTGCCGCAGGATGGAGCGCAGGCCGCTGGCGAAGGTCAGCCCCGCCTTGGCGTTGATCTGCACCTGATTGATGCCCGGCAGGCGGAACTCCACCGGGTCTTCCACGGTGATGACGTTGACTTCCGAGCGGTTCATGTCATTGAGGACGGAATAGAGCGTCGTGGTCTTGCCGCTTCCGGTAGGGCCGGAAACGAGCACCATGCCCGTCGGCGCTTTGAGCAGGTCGTCGAAGCGTCTGGCGTTCTCGCCCACGATGCCGAGCTTGGCGCGCGAGACCACGCTCGAGGCGCCGCCCAGCACACGGATGACCATTTTTTCGCCCGTGACGGTGGGAAGCGTAGAGATACGGAGATCGATGGGCTTGCCGTCCACCTGCATCTCGATGCGGCCGTCCTGCGGGATGCGGCGCTCGGCGATATTCATATTGCTCATGATCTTCAGGCGGGTGACGATGGTGGCATGAGAGCTCGCCGTGAGCGTCATCTGGTTCTGGAGCACGCCGTCCACGCGCACGCGCACGCGGGTCTCTTTTTCCATCGGCTCGATGTGGATATCGCTCGCGCCCAGCTTGACCGCCTGCGTGATGATGGAATTCACCAGCCGAACCACCGGCGCGTTGCCGATGCGGTCGCCCAGCTGGTCTTCCAGATCGACCGTCTGCACCTGCGGCTGCTGTTCGCGGCTGAGGTCCTGCGCCGCATTCACCGCCTGCTGGGTGCTGAAATACCGGTCGATGACCGCCTGAATCTTGGCCGTGGTGCTGAGCACCACTTTCACTTCCATATTCGTGGCCAGACGGATATCATCCAGCGCGTAATAGTTGAGCGGATCGTTGGTCGCGACCGTGATCGTGCGATCATCGACGGCAATGGGGACGACCATATATTTGCGCGCGATGGATTCCGGGATCTTGCCGGGGATCTTGGCGTCGATGGTAAGGCCCGCGAGATCGACGTAAGGCACGTTGAGATGCGCGCCCATCGCCTTCATCAGATCCGTTTCGGTAATGACGCCACTTTCGGTAAGGATATCGCCCAGCTTTTTGCCGGGCTCTTCTTTTTGTTTTCTCAGCGCCTCATCCAGCTGCTGCGCGTCGATCAGATGATGTTCAATCAAGATCTGGCCGAGACGCATATTCCGTACTGCCATGAGTCGTTCCCCCTTTGCCTAAAAGGATTTTATGCACCGAGATGCAGATACCATGCGAGGACCCGGCCGCCCCAGATCAGCGCGACGGCAAAACCGCCGGCAAGAAACGGCCCGAAAGCGATGGCCGAGTGCATCTTGTTCTTATGCCGCGCCACGGAGCACAGGCCCCATACGGCGGCGGTGACACATCCGAAAAACAAGGCGAGCAGCGTATCCTGCCAGCCTAAAAAGAGCCCGCAGGCCGCGGCCAGCTTGATATCGCCGCCGCCCATGCCGCCGTGGGAAAAGATCGCCGCCAGAAAAAGCGGCACGCCTCCGGCCGCCGCGCCGAGCAGGCGGTCGAGCGGGGAGAACCCGCCCGGCACGAAGAACTCGGCGACGCCCACGGCGGCGAGGATCAGCACGACGCTGTTGGGAATGATGCGGGTACGCAGATCGACGCCGCCCGCCACGACGAGCGCCGAGCAGAAAACGGCGGAGAGCACGAACGAGACGCCGATGCCCATCTCCTGCCAGACGAGCAGCCAAAGCGCGGCGTTGAGCGCTTCCACCGCCGGGTACTGCGAACTGATGCGCGCTTTGCAGTAGCGGCACCGCCCGCGCAGGAAAAGATAGCTGAACAGCGGCACAAGATCGGGCGCGGCGAGCGCGTGGCCGCAGCTCATGCAGTGCGACCGGCCGTGCGCGATGGATTCGCCGGTCTCCGCGCGGCAGATGCAGACATTGAGAAAACTGCCGATCACCAGCCCGAGCACCGCGACGAAGCAGCCTGTGAGGACGGTCATTTTTTCATCTCCCCGGAACGCATTTCGTTTTT
>CAUULH010000205.1:0-2961 GCA_963545875.1 uncultured Ethanoligenens sp. | reverse complement strand
AATGTTTGTCGATCACTTCCTGCGGGACTTTGCGCAAAACGTAGGTGAGGTCATCTTCATGCAGGCCGAAGATGCGGCCGCTGTCCATCATCCGCATCATTTCCAGGATGGTTTCCGCCAGGCGGCGGGGAAGGGGAAGCTGCCGGCAGGATTCCCATTTTTTCCAGACGACCTGATATAGCTCGGTGTGCCCGTCTTCCATGAGCTCAAAGAAAAGCAGCTCTTTGCTGGCGTAAAATTTGTAAAAAGCGCCTTTTGAGATGCCGGCGCTTTCCGCAAGCTGCTCAACGGTGGTCTTGCGCACGCCGAGGGTATTGCCAAAACGGCACGCGGCCTCTTTCAGCGCCAGACGGATGGCGTCGCTTTCTTTTTCTGTAAACGCAGCTCCCATTTCGATCATGTCCTTGTGACTAAATAATTTTTACAGTCATACAGTAACACAAGATCCATCATTTGTCAAGTGATTGACGAATAGGAGGAAATCCATATAATGAAGGTAGAGACGAAGAACGGCCTGATGAGGCTATGACGACAAAAACGCGGCCGGCCCCAAACGGTGACGCGGCCGCGCTTTTCGGATAAGGATGTATTTATCGATGGAAAAGATGATCCGGATACTGGCTGAAAAGCTGGGGCAAAAAGAAGAACAGGTTCGGAACGTGGTCCGCCTGATCGACGAGGGCAACACCATCCCTTTTATTGCGCGCTACCGAAAGGAACTGCACGGCGGAATGGATGATACCACACTGCGCAATCTGGCGGAGCAGCTCACCTATCTGCGCGGCTTGCAGGCCCGCCGCGCAGAAGTCAAAAAAGCCATCGACACGCAGGGCCGTCTCACGAAGGACCTGGCCGACGCGGTCGATGCCGCAAAGACGCTCACAGAAGTGGAAGACCTCTACCGGCCGTATAAGCAAAAGCGCCGCACCCGCGCGGGCGTCGCGAAAGAGAAAGGCCTTTTGCCGCTTGCGGAGGCATTGATGGCGCAAAGCCGGGATTTGCCGGATATCCATACCCTTGCCGCCGGTTTTGTGGATGCGGAAAAAGGCGTCGCCGATGTTCGGTCCGCGCTCGCGGGCGCGGCGGATATCCTTGCGGAAATGGTGGCGGACGATGCGGCGATCAGGAGCCGCCTGCGCGGACAGATCATGCGTCAAGGCCGGCTGTGCTCTGCCGCGGCGAAAGACGAGGACTCGGTATACAGGCTTTATTATCGATTCGAGCAGCCGGTCTCCCGGATGCAGGGCTATCAGACGTTGGCGATCGACCGCGGCGAAAAAGAGGGATTCTTGAAGGTCTCGATCGAGCTGGATCGGGATCAGGCGCTGAAGACCCTGTGGAACGCCGTGGCAAAGCCCGGCTCACGCGCGGCGGAGCTCATCCGCGGCGCGGCGGCGGACGGATACGATCGGCTGCTTTTCCCCTCTATGGCGCGTGAGATACGCGGTGCGCTGACGGATACCGCGTTCGAAGGCGCGATACACAATTTTGCGCTTAATCTAAAGCCGCTCCTGCTGCAGCCGCCTGTAAAAGGCCATGTCACGATGGGGCTCGACCCCGGCTACCGCAACGGATGCAAAGTTGCCGTGGTAGACGGAACGGGAAAGATGCTCGATACCGCCGTGGTGTATCCGACATTCGGCGAGCGTCAAAAAAACGAATCCATCGCGTCGCTGGAAAAGCTGATCAAAAAAGATCAGGTGGAACATATCGCCATCGGGAACGGGACCGCCTCGCGGGAGACGGAACAGATGGTCTGCGAGCTGATTGCGCGTGCGCCGGGTGTCCGCTACATGATCGTTAACGAAGCGGGCGCGTCGGTGTACTCCGTTTCTGAACTTGCGGCGGAGGAATTCCCGAATCTCGATGTCAATCTGCGCTCGGCCGCATCCATCGCGCGTCGGATGCAGGACCCGCTGGCGGAACTGGTGAAGATCGACCCCAAATCGATCGGCGTGGGGCAATACCAGCACGATATGCCGCAAAAGCGGCTCAGCGAGACACTGACCGGCGTGGTCGAGGATTGCGTCAATGCCGTAGGCGTCGATGTAAACACGGCCTCTTCGGCGCTTCTCCAGCGTGTTTCAGGGCTGAATGCGGCAACGGCCAAGAATATCGTGGCCTACCGTGAGAAAAACGGCGTATTTGCTTCTCGGACTCAGCTGCATAAGGTGCCGAAACTCGGCCCGAAAGCGTTTGAACAGTGCGCCGGCTTTTTGCGCGTGCCCGAGAGCGGATCGGTGCTTGACCATACGGGAGTCCATCCTGAGAGCTATACGGCGGCGGAAAAGCTCCTCGCGCTGTGCGGCTATTCGCTGGACGACGTAAAGGACGGCGCGGTCTCGGAACTTTCCGAACGCGTGAAAGTGCGCGGTGAGCCGGAAACGGCGAAAGAATGTGAGATCGGCGTCCCGACGCTGAGGGATATCGTAAATGATCTGATGAAACCGGGACGCGACCCGCGTGATGAACTTCCCGCGCCCGCGCTGCGCACGGATATCCTGGAGATGAAAAATCTGAAGCCGGGCATGGTGCTTACCGGTACGGTGCGCAACGTGATCGACTTCGGCGCGTTTGTCGATATCGGCGTACATCAGGACGGGCTGGTGCATATCTCAGAGATCGCGGATCGGTTCATCCGCCATCCGTCGGATTGTCTTTCCGTCGGCGACAGCGTAAAAGTCGTTGTGCTGGCGGTAGATGTGCCTAAAAAGCGCATCTCGCTTTCCATCAAACAGGTAAAGCCATAAAGGCTCATGCCGTTATCGGTGTTTCTCAAAGGCGAAAAGCCACGGCAGTCAGCGCCGAAAGACGCTTGCTGCCGTGGCTTTTTGTCAGGCCGTTTTGCAGCCGATATCGCCTGCCTGTCAAGCGGGTCTTCTCGGCGGAAAAGCGTTTTTATTCCTCCTGGAGACGTTCCACCAAAACGAGGATCGATTCCGCCGAATTGAAATTCTCCGG
>CAUULH010000204.1:0-2964 GCA_963545875.1 uncultured Ethanoligenens sp. | reverse complement strand
CAGGGCCGAACGCCCATCTTGAGCTCCCCGCGCGCCGCTTCCATCCGGGACGCCGACGCCATCCTGGTGCTCGAAAACGGCCGCGTCGCCGGCTTCGGCCCGCATGAAGCGCTGCAAAAGACCTGTCCCGCCTATCAGGACATTCTGGCCACGCAGTCGTAAGGAGAGAGAAATGAATCGGAAAGCTATTTTCAGGCGGGCGCTTGGGATATTGGGCGGCGGAAAAAGGCTGCTGATCTTTTCCGCGCTGTGCGCCGTCATCAGTTCACTTGGGGCGCTCGCCGCGCCTTCGCTTATCGGTTTCGGCATCGACAGCATGACCAAGGGACGGGATCTGCGGAAACTGATGCTCTTCATCGCTGCTTTGAGCGCCGCGTTCGTCGTCTCCGTGCTGTTCCAGTGGCTGCTGGCGCGCGCGACCAACCGCATCTCCTATCTTACCGCGCAGGACCTTCGCCGCCGCCTTTTTCGGAAAATGGCTTCGCTCCCGCTTTCCTTTTTTGATAGAACGGCCCACGGCGATACGGTCAGCCGGTTCGTCAACGATGTGGACGCCGTCTCCGACGGCCTGCTGCAAGCTCTTGCGCTGGCTCTGAGCGGCATCGTCACGATCGTGGGCGCCGTTTTCTTCATGCTGGCGCTGAGCCCGCTGATGACGTTCGTCGTGGTGGTGTTCGCGCCGCTTTCCGTGGGAATGGCGCGTTTTATCGGGCGGAACTCGCAAAAGAATTTCAAAGACCAAGCCGACCTGGTTGGCCGCATCAACGGTTTTGCGGAAGAGATGATTGAGGGCCGCCGCGAAATGAAAGCGTTTCGTATGGAAGAAAACGCCCGCAGCCGTTTCGAAAAAATGGATCAGGAGCTCTACGGCGTCGGGGTGAAGGCACAGTTCTATTCCTCGCTCACAAATCCAGGCACGCGCTTCGTGAACAACATCGCCTATGTGGCGGCCGGCGTCACGGCAAGCCTGCTGGCCATTTCCGGCCGCCTAAGCATCGGCGGCATCTCGAGTTTCCTGATCTATTCCACACTGTTCGCCAGGCCGTTTTCCGATATCACGAACGTCATGACGAATATCCAGACCGCAACGGCCGGGGCGCGCCGGATCTTTCATGTGCTGGACCTGACGCCCGAACCGCCGGACCCGGCGGATGCCGTGAAGCCCGACACGCGCGGCGGCATCGCCTTTTCACATGTGCGTTTTTCGTATGATCCCGCTCATCCGCTCATCAAAGACCTCGACCTCGCCATCCCATACGGCCGGAACGTCGCTATTGTCGGCCGGACCGGAGCGGGAAAGACCACGCTCGTCAACCTCCTGATGCGTTTTTACCCGGCGGACGGCGGCCGTATCCTGCTCGGCGGGCAGGATATCCGCGCTTTCAGGCGGGACGACCTGCGCCGCTGTTTCGGCATGGTCTTGCAGGACACTTGGCTGTTTTCGGGCAGCATACGGGACAATATCGCTTATGGCAAGCCGGACGCAACGGATGAGGAGATCGTGCGGGCGGCCAAAGAGACGGGCGCACACGATTTTATCACGAGACTGCCGGAAGGGTATCAGACGCGCATTTCCGGTATGGGTGAGAATCTTTCCGCCGGGCAGAAACAGCTTCTCACCATCGCGCGCGTGATGCTGGCCGATCCGCCGATGTTCATTCTCGACGAGGCGACCAGCTCGATCGACACGCGCACCGAGAGGCAGGTCCAGCGCGCCATGGAAGCGCTGAGACAAGGGCGGACGAGTTTCGTCATCGCGCACCGGCTTTCCACCATTCAGGGAGCCGACCTCATCTTGGTGATGGAAAACGGCGACATCGTGGAGAGCGGGACCCACGAGAACCTGCTCGCCCGCGGCGGGGCTTACGCTAAACTTTACGCCAGCCGGTCGGAAACTTTCTGAGCTTTTGCGCGGCCTTTTTCCTTTTTTCTTGCATTCGGAAAACGGCTATTGTATAATAAGGAACGTTTATCTTATGAAACAGGTGATTTTACCATGGCGTCTTCCGCTCCGATTACCATTCCCCGCTACCTGAAGATCGCGGTGGATCTGGCCGCGCGTATTTCCTCCGGGGAACTGACGGAAGGGGAGAAACTCAAAGGCCGCTCGATCCTTTCGACTGAATATCACGTTTCGCCGGAGACGATCCGCCGGGCCATGTCCATTCTGGCCGATAAGCAGGTCGTAGAGATCTATCTGGGGAGCGGCGTCGTCGTTTCTTCCAAGGCGAAGGCCATCCAGTTCGTCGACAGCTTCCAGGACGACGAGAGCATTTCCCACCTGAGGCGGGAACTGGGCCAGCTTTTTGAAAAGCGCACCCGAATGGATGCCGAGATCATGGAGCTCACCAGTAAGATCATTGATATGTACAAATATAAGCGCTCCGACCTGATCTCGCCGGTGGAGATCGCCATTTCCGACCGCTCGCACGTGGTCGGAAAAAGTATCGGCCAGCTCGAAATCTGGCACAATACCGGCGCCACCATCATCGGCGTCATCCGAAAAGATCAGATCGTCATTTCGCCCGGCCCGTACTATGCTTTCGAGAAAGGCGACAAAGTGCTGATCGTCGGCGACGAAACCGTCATCGGTCGCTTCAACGCTTTCGTTGCGGGCGCCGGCTGAAGAGCCGCCTTGACCGTCCGGCCGCCCGCTGCATATCCTGTAGCGAGGTGGTATCAATGCCAAGGCCTTTTATCTGGTGGTGGTTTCCGCCCCGGCCGCCCTTTCCGCCGCCGCGTCCGCCGGAGCCGCCAAGACCTCGCAGGCGGCCCGGTTCGCCCCGGCCGCCTCGCCCATCCGGGCCGCCCAGACCCTAATCGGTTACAATTTTCAGGGACTGCTGTAATGATTTACAGCAGTCTTTTTTTCTGTGCCATTCCCTCTTTTATACAATCTATCCAAAACTATCGTTCGGATTTACCCATTTTCTTTAAATAATTTCACCAAAAGTCTTTTCTTCA
>CAUULH010000203.1:0-2968 GCA_963545875.1 uncultured Ethanoligenens sp. | reverse complement strand
CGACATCCACGTTGTTCTGGCTGAGCTCTTTGAGCTGGGCCGATGTGAGATAATTCGAGGTGCCGATCAGCCCCGTGATCATAAAGACCGTCGAACTGAGCTTGTACTGCTTGAGCACCGGATAGGCGCTGAGGTAAAAATCGATGTAGCCGTCGTCGAATGTGAGGACGACCGCTTTATCCGGCAGAGCGGCGTGGCTCGTGAGATGGCTGTACAATTCATCCATGCTCAGCGCCGTATAGCCGTTTTCGCTCAGCCACTGCATCTCGGAAGCAAAAAGGGCCGGCGGGATGCAGAGGTTGTTCCCCGTCACAGCGGAAATCGAATGATACATCAGCACCGGCACCTGCGTGTTGGTCCAAGAGGCATCGGAAGAAGCAAGCCCCGACGACGCGGCGGAAGAAGAACTTGCGGCTTTTGAAGAAGCCGTTTTCGATGAAGAGACGCTTGCGGTCCCGGCACCGCAGGAGGTCAGGGCAAGCGACGCGACGGCGGCGGAAAGCGCGGCCAGCAGCGCACGCCGCAAAAAGGTTGGTTTCCTGTTTTTTTTCATCCGTTCCCTCCGTCAGTCCACGAGCGACTGAAAAGTGGCATTATTGCGAAGATTGTCCCAGTGGCTCTGCTGTTTAGCCGTCTGCTTGATGGAGCTGTCGAGCGCGATGGCCTTTTGCAGATAGGTGAGCGCCTGATCGTTTTGGCTCGTATCCGCGTAGATTGTGGCGATGCCGTAATAGGCCCACGCCGCAGTGGGCGTGATGTCGATGTTCTTCTGAAAAGCGGCGATGGACTGGTCGTATTCTTTCAGGCCCTTATAGATGAGCGCCTTGTTGAAATAGCCGTAATCGTAATTCGGGTTGATGGTCAGCGATTTATTGATGAGATCGAGCGCCGCGCTCGACACAGAGTTGCCGTTGGCGAAATAGTAGGCCGCGCCTTTGATATTATAGGCCTGGAAACAATTGGGATCGACCGCGATGGCCTGATCGGCAAGGCTCATGGCTTTGTCGTACTCATCGCTCATATACGCGCCCTGCGCCGCGCCGCAGAGGTTGGCCACCTGTGTGCCGCTGTAATAGGTGGACGCGATCACCGAGGACGCCGAAGCAGAAGACGACGAAGAAGCGGCGGACGAAACAGCGGACGAAACAGCGGACGAGGTCGATACAGCCGATGAAGCGGTTTTTGACGATGCGCTTCCGCCCGCCTGCCCGCAGGCGGCAAATAAAACACCGGGTACAAAAGCCAGCAGGGCCAGCCACGCTTTTCGATTCATCTTGTTTTCCATTCCTTCCTTATTCTGACGATACGGCCCTTTGATATTCTTCATACGTATAAAGAACATTGAGCATTTCAAGCAAGCCGTTGGCGGAAAGCCGCTCCGGCAGGCGCAGTTTTCTCAGCAGGGCGCGGCGCTTTTCGGCGCTTTCCTTTCCGCCCGAAAGACCGGCCGCGAACAAGTCGGCCTTGGTGACGCGTCTTGCCGGGCGCTCTGCCTGCCCGGCCAATACGCCGGCGCGCTGCAAGCTGTTTAAGATCACGGCGGGCGGAATGCCCTCCACGCCCAGCTTGCCCTCTTTTGAAGGAGCCGTCTTGCGTTTTTCTTTGCCAAAAATATCCGGAATATAGGCATGCTTAACAGTGCCGGACGGCAGCGCACCGTTTAAAAAGCCGCGGATCTTAAAACCCGCCGCGTCGCTGTCCGTAATGATGAGCACACCGCGCGTTTCCGCAAGGCGGCGGATGAGCGCGAGCTTTTCCTTATCTTTGAAAATAGCGAACCCGTTCGTCACGATGATGACGGCATCAAGCAGCGAGGCCAGCTTGATCTTGTCGTATTTGCCTTCGACGACGACGGCTTCACGGATATGGATCATCCGACGGCGCCCCGCTTTCCGAGCGCCGCCAGATCGACGCAGAGTCTCTCTAAGATCAGGCGGTCGTCTGCCCTGGTGGATTTGAGCGCCGTGTCGGCATCGAGCAGATAGGCCAGTGAAACCCGAAGATAGCCGACGGAGAGCCTGCGGCAGTCGCGCAGAGCGTTGCGGATCCGGAACTCCCGGCCGCGATAGGGGAAATCCGCCGCGAGAACGGCCTCGCCCTTGCCGGAATGAGAAGCGACGGCAGCCCGGTACAGGTCGCAGAACGCCTGCGACAGCGCCGAGAGGATAATGACCGGTTCTTCTTTCTGGTAGAACAGTTCATCAAGGATGCCGAGCGCCGCCGATAGGCGTCCAGCCGTTACCGCGCGGGCCAGATCGTAGATGGAGCAGGTGATGTCGCGCGCCACCAGGGCGTCCACGGCGTCTTTCCCGATCTCGCCGCCCGCCGTATACGCCGCCAGCTTTTCGATCTCCGACGCCATGCGGTTCATATCGCCGCTGCACGCTTCCGAAAGTGCGGCGGCCGCTTCAGCCGTGATCGACGCGCCCGCCTTTTTCGCCCGGCGGGCCGTCCACCTTTCGAGCTCGCGTGCGGTTGGTCGGGCAAACAGTTCCGCCTGCCCGCTCTTTTTCGCCAGATTCAAAAGCGCACGCCAGCGCGCGCTTTTTTTATCGAACGGCACATGCGTGAAATAGACGACGGCCACGCAGGTCTTGGGCACATCGGATAGCTCGGAAAGATACGCTTTCCAGACATTCGCTTTCAGCGCGTCCGGGTCGATATCGCCCAAAAGCACGCAGGTCCGCGGTGCCATCAGCGGCAGATTCTGCATGGCGGCGGCCAGTTTAGAAGGATCGAACGTTTCCATCGAAAAGCGGTGCAGATTGAACTCCTGCACGGCCGGGACGGCGCGCGCCGCGATCGCTTTGGCATAATGCGCCGTCAAAAAGCCTTCGTCGCCGTACAGTAAGTACCAGCCGGCAAACTCTTCTTTTTTGAGCTGATTTTCCAGATCACGCGCGCTCACGGTCCACCCTCTTTTCCATTTTGTTTTATCATAGCACAAAAACGGCCTTTGCCGCCACCC
>CAUULH010000202.1:0-2970 GCA_963545875.1 uncultured Ethanoligenens sp. | reverse complement strand
ATGTCAAGAATAAAAATCAGTACGACAAAAGAGGCTCACGGAAAACGGCCCGATAAAACGTGTGGTCTTGGTTGCTCATCCTTCCCGGAAAGGATATAATGATGAAAAGCCGGGCCTTGGATCTTGTGCCGAGTACAGGCGCGGCGGCTAAACAGAAATCGGAGGGATATCCTGATGGCTTGTACGACGATTCTGGTTGGGAAAAAAGCATCCTATGACGGTTCCACTATGATCGCGCGGAACGACGATTCCGGTTCCGGTCATTTCACCGCCAAGAAATTCATAACGATCCATCCTGAAGAGCAGTCTCCAGTCTATCGTTCCGTCCTTTCGCAGGTGACGGTCGAGCTGCCCAAAGATCCCATGCGTTTCACGGCGGTGCCGAACGCCGTGAAAGGCGAGGGTATTTGGGCCGCCAGCGGCGTGAATGAGGCGAATGTCGGCATGACGGCCACGGAGACCATCACCTCGAACCCGAGAGTGCTGGGAGCCGACCCGCTGGTCGAGTATCGTCCGGCGCGGGACGGACGGCCGGAAACGGCCGGCGGCATCGGTGAGGAAGATCTCGTTTACATCGTACTGCCCTATATCCGAAGCGCCCGCGAAGGTGTCGAGCGGCTGGGCGGCCTGCTCGAAAAATACGGCACGTATGAGATGAACGGCATCGCTTTTCAGGATGTGGACGAGATCTGGTGGATGGAGACCGTGGGCGGTCATCACTGGATCGCCAGAAAGGTGCCGGATGATGTCTATGTCGTGATGCCGAATCAGCTGGGGATCGACCGGTTCGATCTTCAGGACGCGCTCACCGAAAAAAAAGACTGCATGTGCTCGGCGGATCTGCGGGCATTCATCGAGAAAAATCATCTGGATCTGTCGTTTAACGGAGAGTTTAATCCGCGGGATGCTTTCGGCAGCCACGACGATGCGGACCATGTCTATAATACGCCGCGCGCTTGGTTCCTGCTTCGGTATTTTGACCCTCACGCCAAAACGTGGGACGGCCCGGCCGCGGAATTTTCGCCGCGCTCCGACGATCTGCCCTGGTGCATGGTGCCGGAAAAGAAGATCACGCCGGAGGATGTCAAATACGCGCTTTCTTCCCATTACCAGGGAACGCCGTACGATCCGTACGCGAACGACGGCGGCCCGGCTGAGAAGGGCATCTTCCGCTCGGTCGGCGTGAACCGGAACGATTTCATGGCTTTGATCCAGATGCGCCCGGATGTCCCGGCGGATTTTCGGGCGATCGAGTGGCTTGCTTTCGCATCCAACGTCTTCAACACGATGGCGCCTTTTTATGCCAATGTGTCGGTGACGCCGGACTATCTGGCCAATACCGCCAAAGAGGTTTCGACCGATAATTTTTACTGGTCCAGCCGTTTGATCGCCGCTATGGCGGACGCTTCGTATAATAAGTCCGTCTTTCATATCGAACGGTATCAGCTCACGGTGCAGTCCGAGGGCCATGCGCTGATCGATCGGTATGATGAGAAGCTCCGGCGCGAAACGGACGGGGCCAAACGGGCGGCCCTTCGGGAGCAGGCCAACCGGAAGATCGCGGATATGCTGAAAAAAGAAACGGCCGACACCTTGGATAAGGTCCTTTTTGAGCTGAGCAGCGGGATGAAGAACGCCTATTCCAGATCGGACGCCTGATCGGGCAAAGCGCTCAGCTTCAGAGACCGTTTCTTCTCAGAAACTAATCAGATCCTTAAATTTCGACAGATGCGTTGACAATTTCCTTTTTTGGTGATATATTGGGAATAGATTTTCATAATGTTTCAAATGCAGTGAACAGGAGCAGAGTCCCGCGCTATCGTTTAAGAGAGCCGTTTTTTGGTGCGAAACGGTAACGATGCGTCGGTCTTATCACCTGAGAGCAGTACGCTGAATCAAAAGGCGTGACCGGTTTTCCCCCGTTATCGGGAAACATATGCGGCAGAAATGTTCGTTATGGCTAAGAGGTCGTCTTTGACGGCAATTGAAGTGGTAACGCGGTGCGATAGCAGCCCCGTCTTCGGTGTATACCGGAGACAGGGCTGTTTTTTTTTGCCTGGCTCCTGCATCATGAAAAAGAGGAGAGAAAGAATTTGAACGGACTTGTCATTGTACTGGTCTCCGCCGCGATCTTTATCGCGGCTTACCTGATTTACGGCAGATGGCTCGTAAAGACATGGGGCATCGACCCGAATGCCAAAACGCCGGCTTACACAAAAGAGGACGGGCAGGATTATATCCCAACCCCGAAATCCGTGGTCTTTGCCCACCAGTTTTCTTCCATCACGGGCGCTGGCCCTGTCACCGGGCCGATCATCGCGGCCATGTTCGGCTGGCTGCCCGCTCTGCTGTGGATCCTGATAGGCGGCGTCTTTTTCGGCGCGGTGCATGATTTCTGCGCGATGTACGCTTCCGTAAAAGACGAAGGAAAATCCATCGGCTTGATCATCGAGCAATACATCGGAAAGGCCGGCAAACGTCTTTTCCTCGCTTTCAGCTGGATCTTCTCGCTGCTTGTCATCGCGGCGTTTGCGGACATCGTGGCGACCACTTTCAACGGCTTCAAAGCGAACGGCGCCGTAAACACGCCGAGCGCGGCGGCCGCCTCGATCTCCATGCTGTATATCGCAGTGGCCGTACTTTTCGGCTTGTTCTTGAAGTTTGCGAAACCAAATCAAGGCGTGATGTTCGTCGTTGGCCTTGTTCTCTTTTTTGCGATGCTTGCGGGCGGCATCGCAGTCCCTCTTTATGCGGGAAAGATGACCTGGCTGCTCGTCGTTTTCATCTACATATTCATCGCGGCGGTCGTGCCGATGTGGATTCTGATGCAGCCGCGCGACTACCTCAGCGCTTTCCTGCTCATCTCGATGATCATCTGCGCGGTCGTGGGTGTTCTCATCAAGCGGCCCGTCATGAATCTTCCGGCATTCACCGGGTTTTCCGTGGACGGAAAATATCTGTTCCCGACCC
>CAUULH010000201.1:0-2990 GCA_963545875.1 uncultured Ethanoligenens sp. | reverse complement strand
AGGCGACGACGCTCGAAAGGATCTTCCGGCCGTCCTGCACCACGGCGGCGGCCGTTTCATCGCACGAGGATTCAAAAGCGAGAATATTCAAAGCGCATTCCTTTTTTAAGCTCAGATTTGCGGCGTTTTGCCGTAAAATTTCGTCATGATATCGGCATCCTCTTCCGGGAGCGCGTAAAAATGCGGCCTGATGCCCATCGTGCGGAACCCGAACGAGTGGTAGAGCGCGGCGGCGGGCGTGTTGGAAACGCGCACCTCCAGCGACAGAAACGAGAGCTTTTTCTTTTTTGAAAAGGCTTCCATCGCGCCTAACAGGGCGCGGCCGGCGCCCTGCCGCCGGAAAGCGGGCGCCACGGCGATATTGTCAAGATACCCTTCGTCCAGCACCCACGTCATGCCCGCGTAGCCGGCGAGCGCGCCGCCCGAAAGCGCAGTGAGGAAATAGGCGGCCGGGTTCGCCAGCTCTTCGAGAAAGGCCGCGCGCGACCACGGCTCACTGAAACAAAGGCGTTCGAGCGCCGTCACCTCATCGAGACGGCTTTCCGCCATCGGAGCGATATCCAAACAGCCCGCGTTCATGCGCCGAGATACCGGGAAACCGGGTCTTTCAGCGCTTCGATGAGGGTATCCCGGCAGGTGCGGTAGACGCGCAGGCTCTGGCCGAACGGGTCGGGAACGCCATTTCCCAAAATGTGCACTTTGGCGGCGTAGGCAGGCATCACGGTCTGGATGGCCTCCATCTGCCGCTCCGTCATCACATAGATCTCGTCGCTCTCTTTGAGCAGCGCGGCGGTGAGCGGGCGCGAGCGATGGTCTCTCAGATCGAGACCGATCTCTTTGAGCGCCTTTACGGCGTTCGGTGAAGCAAGAGCGCCGTCCGGAGCCCCGAGGCCCGCGCTGGAAGCGGCGGGCGGCAGGCCCCGCTCCGCAAGCATATGGTTGAAAATCGCCTCCGCCATCGGGCTGCGGCAGACGTTTCCGGTGCAGACGAACAGGATCTTTTTCATGGCAGTCTCCCCATCAGAACAGGCGCGTTCTTTTTTTTAGTCTCAGCCTTTGGCGTCGTACCAGGTGCGGCCCGTGTGGACTTCGGCTTCGAGCGTCACGCGCATCTTTGCGGCGCCCTCCATTTCCTCTTTGAGCAGGCGGCCGACGGTCTCCGCCTCCTCCTCAGGCGCTTCCACGATGAGCTCATCGTGCACCTGCAAAATGAGCGCCGCGCGGCGTGTTTCGCGCCTCAGACGTTCTTCCACCCGGATCATGGCGATCTTGATGAGGTCTGCCGCCGTGCCCTGGATCGGCGTATTGCGGGCCACGCGCTCGCCGAACGCGCGGATGTTATGGTTGGAAGAAAGAAGCTCCGGCAGCATGCGCCTTCGGCCGAAAAGCGTCTCCACATAGCCTTTGTCGTGCGCTTCTTTGATAACGCGCGCCATATAATCGCGTACGCCGGAAAATTTTTCGAGATAGCCGCGGATATAGCTGTCCGCCTCTTTGACGCTGACGCCGATATCCTGCGAAAGCGAAAAAGCGCCGATGCCGTACACGATGCCGAAATTCACAGCCTTGGCGCGCGAGCGCATCAAAGGCGTCACATATTCGGGCGGCATGCCGAAGACCTGCGACGCCGTGATGGTATGGATATCCGCGTGGCTGTTGAACGCCTCGATCATCGCGGCGTCGTTTGCCACATGGGCGAGAATTCGCAGCTCGATCTGCGAATAGTCGGCGTCTACAAGCGTCCAGCCTGGCCTCGCCGCGAAAAACCGGCGCATCTCGCGGCCCTCTTCACTGCGCACGGGGATATTCTGCAAATTGGGCTCCGTGGAGCTGATGCGGCCGGTGCGCGTCTCCACCTGATTGAAGCTCGTGTGGATACGGCCGTCCGGCGCGATGACTTTCACCAGCCCGTCGGTATAGGTGGATTTGAGCTTGCTCAGCTTGCGGTAGGCGAGCAGCGTGCCGATGACCGGATGCACGCCGCGCAGTTTTTCGAGTACGTCCGCGTTGGTGGACCAGCCGGTCTTGGTCTTGCGGCCGTGCGGCAGGCCGAGCTTGACGAAAAGGGCTTCGCCGAGCTGTTTGGGCGAATTGAGGTTGAACGGGTAGCCCACCGCTTCCACGATTTCTTTTTCCATCGCGGCGAGCTTTCCGCCCAGTTTTTCGCCGTAGGCGGCGATGCCTTTTTCGTCCACCATGAAGCCCTCGTGCTCCATGCGGGCCAGAACGCCGGCAAGCGGCAGCTCGATCTCCCGATAGAGCTTCTCCTGCCCGTTCTCCGCCAGTTTTTTCTCCATAAGCGGCATCAGAGCCCGCACGGCCAGCGCCGTTTCCGCCGCGGTCTTGAGCGTATCCGGCACGCCTTCCGGCAGTGCGGGCAGCGCGGCGTATTCTTTGCAGAGCCTTTCCGGCTCGTACGATTTGGCGAGCGGGTCAAGCAGGTAGGCCGCCAGCATCAGGTCGCCCGGCTCCGGGCGGGGAAACAGCCGGCTCTCTTTCAAACAGGCGCGGAAAAAGGTTTTGCTGTCGTAGGTGCGGCGGCAAAGTGCATCTTCGGCGAGAAAGGCGGCGGCGAACGCGTCGAACCCTGCCGTTTTTTCCTTGGAAACGAGCAGAAGCCCATCCGGACGCGCGAACAGAAAACCCTCTATCACGCCGTCTTTTGCATACAGGCACGCAAAATCGGCCATTTTTTCCTTTTTCAGCGCTTCGAGCAGGGCGGCGCCGTCGGACGCGGCGGCAAAAGAGCCGGTCTTCTGCGGTACGGCGTCTTCCGCCTGCGTTTGATCGGCGGAACCCGAGACGCCCATCTTTTCCATCAGCTTGAAGAGCTCGAGTTTCGCCATCTTCAGGGCCAGCGCCTGCGCGTCACCCTTTTGAGCGGCAAGGCGGGAAGGGTCGGTCTCCACCGGGGCGTCGATGCGGATCTCGGCAAGCCCGCGGCTCATCTCGGCGCTCTCTTTGCCCGCGCGGAGCTTGGCGCGCACAGC
>CAUULH010000200.1:0-3006 GCA_963545875.1 uncultured Ethanoligenens sp. | reverse complement strand
GTAAAAGCGGCCAAAGAGACCGGCGCCGCGCGGATCTGAGCACGAGATTTCAAGGCCGCTGTAACATCTGTTACAGCGGCCTTTTTATCCGCGGAACAATCATCCAGCCAGCCGCTTGACCGCCGAGAGCAGCGCCTCGATGTGTTCCGGCCGGTTGAACGCGCCGAGACTCACGCGGGCCATGCCCTGATCGAGCGTGCCGAATGCGCGGTGTGCGGCAGGCGCGCAATGGAGCCCGCCGCGCAGAGCAAAGCCCAGCTTATCCAGTTTTGAGGTCACTTCCACGCTGGAACGGTCTCCGATGTTGAACGACACGACCGGCACATAACCGTCGTTGAACGGCCGCGGCGTATACAGCCGGATACCGGGAATGCGATGCAGACCGTCGTAGAGCATGCGGGCCATGTGCATTTCTTTGACATAAGCGTCCGCACCGCGCGCGCGGACGAACCGAAGCCCCGCGTGGAGCCCGACGATGCCCGGCGCGTTCACCGTTCCGCTCTCAAAACGGTCGGGCGTGAAATCCGGCTGGGCAAGATCGGACGAATTGCTGCCCGTTCCGCCTTCGATGAGCGTTTCCAGATTTCCGCCGTCCGCCGTGATGAGCACGCCTGTTCCCATCGGGCCGTAAAGCCCCTTATGCCCCGGCATACAGAGAAAATCGATATGGCAGGCCTGCATATCGATGGGCAGCATGCCCGCCGACTGGGAAGCATCGACCAAAAACGGGACGCCCCGGGCCTTGCATAGCGCACCAATCTTTGCGATCGGCAAGACCCTGCCGCAGAGATTGGAGGCATGCGTGCAAACCATCAAAGCCGTGCCCGGCCGCATGGCCGCTTCAAAATTCGACAATGTACGCGCGTCATCCGACAGATCGACAAGCGCCGCCGTATAAGGCACACCCGTTTTGGCAAGCGGCCGCATGACGGCATTATGCTCCAGATTGGAAACGACGACATGTGCGCCCGGACCGGCGTGGGCCAGCGCGCCTTTTAAAGCGAAATTGAGGGCAAAAGTGGCGTTGAGCGTAAACGAAACGCACTCCACGCCCGGCGCATGAAAATATTTGGCCAGCGCTTTGCGGCAGTCGTAGACGGCTTCCGCTGCGGCCATGGAGAGTTTATGCCCGCTTCGCCCGGGATTAGCGCCCGTATCGTGGATGAATCGGGCTACGGCCGCAGGCACTTGCTGAGGCTTGGGAAAGCTGGTGGCGGCGTTGTCGAGATAGATCATCGCTGTCCGCCTCCTCCTGATTTGAGGATGCGGATATGCGCCGCATCCAGGATGGCTACCGCTTTCTCCAGCGGGCATTGGCGCACCAGCACCAGATAATGGCACCCGCATTCGGAGAGCTCGCGCGGCGCGCGCTCCACCTGGACGCGGCATCCTTTGCGCTCCAGCAGGTCTCTGGCTTTATACGCATATGTGATCGAGCTGACCATGATATAGCCGCCCATCATTTTCACCTCACGGTTCCGCCCGGCCGAAAAACGGCCGGCCATTTCCGGACCGGCGAGCCTGAAAAGTCCGCGGATGATCCGGTACTATCAGTGTATGCACCGGAAAATATCGGCGACAATCGCACTGAAACAGCAGAAAAAACGGCGGGCCGAAGCCCGCCGCTTTCTATTCAGCAAAAAGATCATCAACCTGATTCGAGCAGGCAGACCGCGTGCGCGCAGATGCCCTCCATCCGGCCGGTAAAGCCCATGTGTTCTTCCGTCGTCGCCTTCACGCTCACGTCGCCCGCCGGGACCCCGCAGGCCCGCGCGATGTTTTCCCGCATCTGCGGGACGAACGCCGCAAGTTTCGGCGCCTGCGCGACCACCGTTGCGTCGATATTGCCGATACGGAAGCCCGCCTTTTGGATATGGCAGACCACTTCTTTCAGAAGGGCCACGCTGTCCGCTCCCAGAAAACGCGCGTCGGTATCCGGGAAAAGATGGCCGATATCGCCGAGCGCCGCCGCGCCGAGCAGCGCGTCCATCACCGCGTGGAGCAGGACGTCCGCGTCCGAATGGCCGTCGAGACCTTTTTCAAAGGGGACCGCCACGCCGCCGAGGATCAGTTTTCGGCCATCCGCAAAGCGGTGCGCGTCGTATCCGTGCCCGATTCTCATATTCGCTCTCCCCTTTTCCGCATCAAAGCCTCGGCAACGGCCAGATCGCCCGGCACGGTGATCTTCAGATTGCTGTCGTCGCCCGGCACGAGCCTCACTTTTCCGCCCACGGCTTCGATGAGCTGGCAGTCATCCGAATAATCCCGGCCCGCGGCTTCCGCCGCTTCAAAAGCGTCTGCCAGCAGATTTTTTTCAAAGACCTGCGGCGTCTGCACAGCGAATAGACGCGCGCGCTCCGGCGTGCGGACGACAAAGCCCTCATGATCCACTTCTTTGATAGTGTCTTTTACCGGCACGGCCGCCGCCGCCGCGCCGCAGGCAAACGCCGCTTCAAAAACGCGCGCGATGCAGGCGGGCGTGACGAGCGGGCGCGCGCCGTCATGGATGGCCAGATAGCCGCCCGCCGCGTCTTTTGCCCCGGCGCGGACGGAAAGCTGCCTTGTGGCGCCGCCCGCGCAGACACGGACTTTTACGCCGCAGTCCTTCGCGATACGAAGCGCCTTTTCTTCTTCTTCCGGGCGTGTTACGATCACGATCTCCGCGACCTGCGGGCACTGGCGGAACGCTTCCAATACCCAAGACAGCACCGGCCTGCCGCCGAGCGGCAGAAAAGGTTTGGCGGCGCCGCCCATCCGACGGCCGCTCCCCGCCGCCACGATCACCGCCGTGACCGTTTGTTCCTTCATTCTTCTTTGTCCTCCGTCTTTTTCAGCCATATGATCTTTCCCCGCCTTGTGCGGATCCGGCCTTCTTTACGCAGACGGTCGAGCCGGCGCGTCACCACTTCGCGCGAAGTGCCGAGCCGGGCCGCGAGCTGTGCATGCGTGATATAGAACGCATGGCGGCCGCCCTGCGTGCCCTGTTTAAGGCTTGCATCGATCCGA
>CAUULH010000199.1:0-3009 GCA_963545875.1 uncultured Ethanoligenens sp. | reverse complement strand
CCTTTTTCAGCTCATCTTGACAAGGCTATGGCGGGAGGATAGAGTAAAAGAAAAACCAAAGGAGATCTTCACGATGGCTTTACTCGACTTGCTGGAAAAACGCCGCTCGGTGCGCGCGTTTAAGCCCGATGCGGTGGAACCGCAAAAACTCGAAAAGGTGCTGGAAGCGGCGCGCCTTGCGCCGACGGCCTGCAATCGGCAGGCTTTCCGCCTTTTTGTACTCGAAACGGCCGGCCATGAGGCGGAACTGCGCCGCATTTACGACAAAGACTGGTTCGTTCAGCCGCCCGTGGTGCTCGGCATCGTGCGCGCCGCGGATGAGAATTGGGTGCGCCGCTGTGACGGCAGGGTTTATGGCGACGTGGATGCGGGCATCGTGTTCGACCATGTGACGCTCGAGGCCTGCGAGCTTGGGCTCGGCACCTGCTGGATCGGCAATTTTGACCCGAAAGCCGCCGTTTCCCTGCTCGGCTTAAAAGAGGGCTTCGAGCCCATCGCGTTTATGCCGCTCGGTTATCCGGCGGATGAGCCCCGGAAAAAAGTCCGCAAACCGCTCGATGAACTCGTCGTTTATCCGTTTGAGGGAAAGGGAAAGAACTGACCGCGGTGCGTGATGGTGCAGATGCGCGCACGGTACGGCGCGGTATCCGGGTCATTTCTCAAACGGTCGAAGATCTCGTATTTTTCCCAGAAGTGCATGGGAAAGATCATGCGGGCATCCGCCTTTTGCATGAAATACGAAAGGCCCCATAATGCCTGCTTTTCCAGACGCGGGTCCACGGGGACGAAAGCGGCGTCGAACGAGCGGCCCGCCAGTTTGTCGATCTCGGCCCGATAGCGCTCGGCCATCCGCGTGTTGTCTTTTTCCGGTTCGCCCTCCCAGTGCCACCAGTTGAGGTCGCCCGCATGATAGAGCGTGCAGCCGTCCGCCTCAACGACAAAAGCGACGCCTTCGTCGGTGGAGCGGAGCGTCTGTATTTTAACGCCGTCCGCGTCATAGGTTTGACCTGGTGCGGCAGCGAGGATGCCGGACATTTTTTTTGCGGCCGGGATGTCGTCGGAAAGAACGTAGGAAAGATGCGGCAGTTTGCCCTGCCAGCCGAGGATGCGGCGGTTGAAATGGTCGGCATGGCGGTGCGACGAAAAGGCGACCACATTTTTTTCCGCGATCTCGGCAGGCTCGATGACGCCGGCCGCCAGACTGCGCGGCTTGCCGCCCGGATTGTTCAGATAATAGTCGAAGATCAGAAAATGCGCGCCGGTATCCACGGCAAATCCGCTGTGGCCAAGATACCAGACGCCTTTTTTTTGCAGCATAGGCGATGGCCCTCCTCTTCCGGATGGAAAATCCTCTTTCTTTGGATTATACACCGGAAGGCGGGACGCGTCCACCGGATAAAGGATACCCGTTTTTATTCCAAGGCGTCCCGCTGTCGGGAGGGCTTAGAGTATGCGGCCGCGGCCCGCTTTGTTGACTGAACCGAACAAATATGCTATATTGTTGACATTCTGAAAGCGAAAAACGACAGAGGGATCTGTCTTTCTCCGGAGGCATTCTGTGTTTTTGAAAGATGAGCAGTTTTCGTCCGAGGACCCGGCATGACGCTTATCGACTGCCTGTCTGCCGGAAATCCCTGGTGGAAAACGGGCGAGGTCGAGCCGATCCGCCTGCACAAACGGATCCGGAGCGAATTTTCCCAGATGGTCAAAACGCTGGTGGGAAGCGAGCCGATCATTCTGACGGGCCCGCGCGGCTGCGGGAAAACAGGGCTTTTGTATCAAACGGCGGATTATCTGCTCCGGCTCCATGTGCCAAAAGAGCGCATTTTGTTTTTCAGCGGGGACGATCCGTCTCTTTTTATCCACAATCTGCGCGCGAGAGATATCCTCGTCGCCTATTGTACGGGCGTGCTGAAAGAAGCGCCGGAAAGCCTTTCCGCCCCGGTCTATGTGCTGACCGACGAGGCGCACCGGGTGGAAGGATGGCGTCTTTTCGCCCTGCAGTGCCGTGAGAACGATTGGCCGTTCCGTTTCGTTGCGGCGTCCCCGTCGTCTAGGCTTCTTTTTCCGCCCGGAAGCGAGGCTTTGCGGGCACGATGCCGGCTGTTTTGCGTTCCGCCCCTTTCTTTGTCACAGTTCGTGGAATTCTACGGCACCTACCGGCGCTCGGATTTCGATTTTCTCGCTTATAAGAGCCTGCTGCCGGCGGGCGGCCTTTTTGAAGATACGGAAGGCTACGTCCGCACCCTGATGGAAAAAGCCTACGCGCTCGATACGTTCCGCCCAGGCAAAAGGCGTTTGGTGGGGCAGTATCTGCTGGCCGGCGGCTATCCCGGCTTTTTCGCCGCGCCGGGTCTGGCCGCCTGGCAGATGCAGCTTTTTGACGAAGTGATCGACCGCGGGCTCTACGGCGATATCGTGAGCAATACGGTCATCCGCTCGCCGGACAAACTGAAGAACCTGCTTTATTATATCGCCATGGAAGAAGGCCGCGAAGAAGCCTATGCCGGCGTGGCGCGGTATTTTTCGCTCAACACCGTTACGGTGATGAACCATCTCCGCCTGCTGACGGAAGCGGGCTTTATCGCCGTGTGCGAGTATTATACGGAAAATCTGGCGGGCGTAATGCGCAGGAACAAGCGGATCTATCTCCGCGATATCGGCATCAAGAATGCCCTGCTGAAAAGGCGTGCCCTCACGCCTGAGCAGGAAGCGCAGGCGAGGCGGGAAGCCGCGCTTTCCATGCTGTTCGATGAGGCGGATAAAAGCGCCGGGCAGGTGTGGTACTGGCGCGGCGCGCGCGAGGACGCTCTGGTCTTCGTGCTGGAAACGAAAGGCCGAAAACTGCCTGTCCAGTTCTTCTCTATGGCGGGGCCGAACGATGTGCGTGCGCTCCGGTCGTTCTGCCGGGCTTTTTCGGCAAAAAACGCCTTGGTCTTTACCCGTGAAACACTCGATGTGCGGGACGGCATCGCCTACGTCCCGTTCTGGATGCTGTAAAAAAGAAAA
>CAUULH010000198.1:0-3011 GCA_963545875.1 uncultured Ethanoligenens sp. | reverse complement strand
GCGCGGCGGATGGCGACCACGCTCTGCTGGGCACCCAGCGCGCAGGAAAAGCGCGGCTGCTCAATACTGCCGGACATGTACGTCGCCTCCTAAGAATGCATACGGTTTCTGCTCGAGCCACCATTTGGTGTACGGCATGGTGCTGTGCCGGGCGAGATTGCGGACGAACTCGGTATTGTCCAGCGTTTCGGCGATGCGCCTGGCGTAATGGAGAATGCCGTCGTATCCGAAACTGAACTGCTCGTCGCCGATGAGCAGCGTGGGGATGCCCAGCTTGGCGCCCCAGACGGTCATGCCGCCGTGGCGGGCGATCAGAAGATCCGGTTTCATCCGGTTGAGCAGGTTGACGAGCTCGAACGCCTGCTTGTTGCAGATCTGATAATGCGGAATATCGCCGTAAGCCTGAACATCGTGGGAAAGCACGTCGGAAGCCGGGCAGCCGTTGTCATACACCGGATCATGGTGGAAAATCGCCGCGCCCTTAACGGTGAAGCCGAGCTCCCTCAGCACGGCGATCAACGCGTGGCCGTGCGCGGCGCCCGCCGTCAGATAAGCCGTTTTGCCCGCGAACTGTTTTCGATACGCTTCGATTTGCGGCGTTACGCGCGCGCGGCCTCCTTTTATGCGTTCTTCCACCTCTTTTTCGCGGTGCAGAACGCGGCCGAGCTCTCTTAACCACGCATCCGTGCCCGATAGGCCATATGCGGGCGGCGCCTTGATCTCCGGCACGCCGTAGACCTGCTCCAGCGCCGCGCCGAGGTAGCTGCCGAGTGTCGGGCAGATCTGGATGGTCGCCGCCGCTTCCGACAGATACGCGAGGTCGGCCGTCTTGTTGAACGGAATGACGTAATGCGCCTCGTAACCGAGTTTCCGCAGAAAATCGTCGAAAATATGGCCGCCCCAGAAATTGATGATGTTGACCTTGTTGGTCCGGCGGCGCGGCGGTTTCACCAGTTTGCGCACGATGGCGTGAAAAGCGGAATCGAATCCGCTGGTCCAGATCTTGGAGCGGAACCCTTCGCAGAAGCAGGCGACGACCGGAATGCCCAGCTCTTTTGTCAAATCTTCCGCCAGCGCTTCCACGTCTTCCCCGATGATGCCGGAGGCACAGGAAGTGGTGATGAACACGGCTTTGGGCTGTTCACGCTCAAAGGCCTTCCGAACCGTCGCGCGGAGTTTATCCGCCGCGCCGAGGATCGTCTCTTTTTCGGTCAGGTTCGTGCTGTAATACCGGCCCATCGCCCGCGGCAGGCCGCGCTCCATCTGGCCGACCCGGTAGACGAAATTGAACCCGCAGGCATCGCCCATGCAGCCGACCGGCGCGTGGTTGACCACTACGGCATCCGTGATCATCGAAAGCATGCAGAACGCCTGCCCGGAACTGCACCCCATGCACTGGCTGAAACGGCGTGTGCTGTCTTTCAGCACACCGCTCCGCGCTTTTTTCACCAGCTCTTCTGCCGAGCCTTCATAGCCGGTGATGGAGCCGAGCCGCAGTTCGCGCACCTGCACCGCGGGTAAGTTGAGATTGATCTTGCTCATGGCAAATGCCTCCGTTTTGCTTGCATCAAAAAAACCGGAAACTCGTTTCCTCCGTTTTTTAAACGAGAGGAAAACGCGTCTCCGGTTGTCCGGTCAACAAGCGTCTTGACTCTTCTCAAAGATAAAAATTCAAAGCAGGCGGGTCTTTTCCCGCTTTTCGATCTGCACGACTTTCCCGTTCTGGATCACGATCGTCACGGACCCGTAGCGAACGCTCCGGATCTCCTCCAGAAGCTTGGGCAGAAAAGATTCCGGAAAAGAACGAATTTCCTCTTTCAACCGTAGAAGCTCCTTTCTTACCGGTCGGTCTTTCAGGAAACCGTCGGTTTGCCTTCCGCTTTCAGGATCTGATTCAGGATATCCAAGGCAAACAGGTCTTTGAAATCACTGTTTCCCTTTAGATATCCGGCGTCTTTTGCAAATTTTGCAAAATCGAGCACGGAAGCCTTTGACGGATCATTCACCACCGTCGTGTTCTGAAAAGACGATGTCATGATACTGGAACTGAGCGTTTTCCCCGTGACCTGTTTGATCTGCTCGATAATCGACGTCTGTGCGTGAGAAGGGTCCTTGTTGATGGTTTCCGTCAGCTGCACATGCGCTTTCAGAAAGTTTTTGAGCACGTCGCTGTGTTTCTGGATGAAATCCTTGCGGGCGATCACAACGGCTGTCGCATATTTCCCGTTCCGCCAAAGCGTTTTGTCGTTCAAAACGATTCGGGCCTGATCTTTTGCGACGAGCGTCGAACCCCATGGTTCGGGCACAAGCGCCGCATCCAGTTCGTTTTTGTCAAAAAGCGTCTGCACATCTGCGTTGTCCACCTGCTCCACCGTCACGGTGCCGCCGTGGTCTTTAAGCCGTTTTTCTTAAGCAGGTTCAAAAGCAGCAGATGCTGTGTGTTGCCATATTGGGGAATCGCCACTTTTTTGCCCGACAGATCTTTTGCGTTTGCGATATCGACACCCTTTCTCGCCACCAGCATAGCGCCGCCGTCCGTTGAGCCGGCCACGATCTGGATGCTGCCGTGAGACTGCACATAGGCCGTCACCGCCGGGCCAGGCCCGATATAACCGATATCTTCGGCGCCGCTGAGAAACGCCTGAATCTCATCCGGCCCGGCATTGAAAGTTTTCCAGTTGATCGTGATGCCCGATCCAACTGCTTTTTGGAATGTTCCGTCGTTTTTTCCGACAAGCCCCTGCGCGTGGGTCAGATTAGGAAACACGGCCACGTTCAGCTTGGTCAATTTGTCGGTGGAAGCGGCACTCTCCGCACCGCAGGCGGTGAGCCCGACAACAAAAGCCGTTACGAGCCCGAC
The DNA here is from genome assembly GCA_963545875.1 of uncultured Ethanoligenens sp. Taxonomy (GTDB): domain Bacteria; phylum Bacillota; class Clostridia; order Oscillospirales; family Ethanoligenentaceae; genus Ethanoligenens. Next base: position 151 of record CAUULH010000198.1, on the reverse strand, counting down.
TGCAAAAAAAAGACGCGTTTTTTTCCTGAAGCTCATTCAGTCTCTCCCTCTTTCTTCATACGCCGATTCACTTTTTTAAAAGATCGCTTCCTCTGCTGAAGGCCGCCGAGAAGGATCCGCTTTTTCGCTCCCAAATCGTAAAAATCGGAAG
>CAUULH010000197.1:0-3015 GCA_963545875.1 uncultured Ethanoligenens sp. | reverse complement strand
CAAGCAGATCAACCTCAATCTCTCCACGGAGCCGGTGGGCTGGTATCAACACTGAATACTAAAAAAAGAGTAGGATGGAGTGATATTCCCAATTATTCTTTAAAAGTCAGCTCAATTTGTACTACTAATAATTTTTTAATAACAAAAAAGAAGTATATATAAAATAATAGTAGTATAAAAACGGTACCATAAGGCAATTGATTGAATGATGCCGGAAAGGTACAATAATTACAGAAGACGCAAGGGAGCGGCGGAAAAAGATTTCCGTCGCTTTTCTATTGAACAGAAAAAGGGAGGCTTTTTCCATGCGTTACGAACAAGTGAGCAAGGACTTAGACCGAGTGCTCGGCTACATCCACGCCGACAAACTGTCCGAGGCGGATAAAAAGCAGATGGTCAAGGACACGCTGTATTATTTTGATGAATATGTCAGCCCGGGCTGGCTGAAATACCGCAAATCCGTTTCCACCGATTCCGCCGTGCTGGAATGGACGGACCACGATTCCGTCCTCGAGGGCACCAACGGCGAAGAATTCATCGACTGCCTCGGCGGCTTCGGCATTTATACCTGCGGCCACCGCAACCCCGAGATCCTCGAAACGGTGCAGGCCCAGCTCAAGCATCAGGCCCTGCATTCGCAGGAGCTGCTCGACCCGCTGCGCGGCTATCTGGCCAAAGCGGTGGCGGATATCACGCCGGGCGATCTGGAAAAATGCTTCTTTACAAACGGCGGCGCCGAAGCGGTGGAAATGTCGCTCAAACTCGCGCGCATCGCCACCGGCGGGCGCTGGTTCATCTCGACGGTCGGCGCGTTCCACGGCAAGAGCATGGGCGCGGTCTCCATCTGCGGCAAGAATACCTACCGCATCCCGTACACGCCGATGGTCCAGCAGGTGGTCCACGTTGAATACGGCAAGGCCGAGGATACCCGCAAGGCGGTCCAAAACCTGGTGGCCGTCGGTGAAAAAGTGGCCGCGGTCATCGTAGAGCCGATACAAGGCGAGGCGGGCGTCATCGTACCGCCGAAAGGCTATTTGAAAGAGCTCCGCAAGATCTGCGACGAATTCCATGTCGCGCTGGTCGTGGACGAGATCCAGACGGGCATGGGCCGCACGGGCACCATGTGGCGCTGTGAAGTGGACGATGTCACGCCGGATATCCTCGTTTTCGGCAAGGCGTTCGGCGGCGGCATCATGCCGATCACCGGCCTGATCTGCCGCCCGCCGATGTGGACCCAGCAGCTCATCGACAATCCTTGGCTGCTCGGCTCGCCGACGTTCGGCGGCAACCCGGTGTGCTGCTCGGCAGCGCTGGCAACCATCAAATACATGGTCGATCACGATATCCCCGGCCAGGCCAAGCGCAAAGGCGCCATCCTGAAATCCGGCCTGCAAAAACTCAAGGAAAAATATCCGACCGTTATCACGGACGTGCGCGGCGAGGGCCTGATGCTCGCCGTGGAGTTCGAGAAGAGCGAGATCGGTTATCGCGTCGCAAAAGGCATGTTCTCGCGCGGCGTTCTGACAGCCGGCACGCTGAACAACAGCAAGACCGTCCGTTTCGAGCCGCCGGCAGTCATCACCGAAGAGCAGATCAAGACCGTTCTCGAGCGTCTGGAAGGCGCGCTTCAGGATGCCAAAAAAGATTTCAGCCTGTAATGCGTTATGGAAAGGAACGAATAAAAAATGCTGAAAGATGAGCTTCCGCAGATCGTCACGAAAGAGGTGCCGGGCCCGAAGGCAAAAGAATGGATCGAGCGCCGCGGCAAGGCCGTTCCTTCGGCTATCCGCTGCGGGTATCCCGTCGTTGTGGAGCGCGGCGAAGGTGCCATGATCGAAGATGTGGACGGCAACCGCTTCGTCGATTGGATCGGCGGCGTGGGCGTGCTGAACGTCGGCTGGTCTCAGCCCGAGATCATCGAGGCGGTCAAAGCCCAGAGCGAGAAGTATTTTCACGGCATGTTCAACGTCGTTACGCATAAAGGCTATGTGAGTCTCGCCGAAAAGATGAACGAGATCGTCCCGGTGCGCGGCGCGAAAAAGAAAACGTATTTCGCTAACAGCGGCGCCGAGGCGGATGAGAACGCGGTCAAGATCGCCAAAGCGTTCACCGGGCGGCCGAACATCATCGTTTTCTCCGGCGCTTTTCACGGCCGGACGCTGCTCACGATGGCGATGACGGCGAAAAAGGCCTATGCCAAACGGTTCGGTCCGTTCCCGGACGGCGTGTATCGGTCGGATTTCCCGTATCTCTACCGCCGTCCGGCGGGCATGCCGGAAGAAAAGGCCATTGACTATTACATCGACCGGCTGTATCAGACGTTCGATCAGGCCACGCCGCCGGAGCAGACGGCCGCCATCGTGATCGAGCCGCTCCAGGGCGAAGGCGGGTTCATCCCGGTGCCTATCGAGTGGATCAAAAAAGTGCGGGCCATCTGTGACAAATACGGCATCCTGCTCATCGCGGACGAAGTGCAGTGCGGTTTCTGCCGCACCGGGCGGATGTTCGCGTCGGAATACTGGAAAGACGCAGGCGTGGAGCCGGATATCCTCACAAGCGCGAAATCCATCGCAGCCGGTCTTCCGCTCTCCGCCATCACGGCCAGAGAAGAGATCATGGAAGCGCCGGAAGCGGGCACCATCGGCGGCACGTTCTGCGGCAACGCGGTGGCGTGCGCGGCGGCGCTCAAGACCATCGAGATCATGAAGCGCGACCATCTGGCCGAGCGTTCGGCCGAGATCGGCAAAATGGTCCGGGCGCGCTACCAGGCGTGGAAGATCAAATACGACGTCGTCGGCGACGTGCGCGGCCTCGGCGGCATGGTCGGCATCGAGTTCGTCAAAAACAAGGCGACGGCCGAGCCGAATCCGGAGCTGGTGAGCAAGCTCATCCAAGAGACCGCGAAGCACGGCCTGCTGGTGGAGAACGCCGGCACCTACGGCAACGTCATCCGCTTTTTGGCGCCGCTCGTCATCACCGACGCGCAGCTCAATGCCGGGCTCGATATCTTTGAAA
>CAUULH010000196.1:0-3023 GCA_963545875.1 uncultured Ethanoligenens sp. | reverse complement strand
CGATCCGCCTCTCGTATACGGCTTTCCAAGGAAGGGACTTTTTTCAGTTCGCCGGTCAGGCCCACATCGGCGATAAAAAGCGTATCGCCGGGTATCCCTTTATGAAAAACAGAAGACATGATGCTCATGATGACGCAGAGGCTCACGGCGTTTTCCGACAGACGGAGCCCTCCGGTCGTTTTTAAGATCACGTTTTTATCAAAAAGCGTGATATCGGCGCGCTGTTCCAGAATGGAAATGAGCGTGTTCAGCTGGTCGCGGCGCAGGCTTTCCCCGATCCGGGTCGGATAAGGCGTAAAGGAACGGGAGACTAGGCTTTCCACCTCCGCGATGATCGGCCGGGAGCCTTCTCTCATCACAGTCAGAGCGCTCCCGGAGACCACTTCGCCCTCTTCCCTCTTGGTCATGAAATAGGTGGAGGGATTATCGATGGAGATCAGGCCGTTTTCCGTCATCGAAAAGAAGCCCATCTCGCCTGTGCTGCCAAAGCGGTTCTTGGAGCAGTAGAGCGCGCGGACTTCTTCCCCGGTGCTGCTGTCCATCAAAAGCACGGTGTCGACCATATGCTCGAGCGCCCGCAGACCGGCCAGCTCGTTATCTTTCGTCATCTGGCCGATCATCATCACGGCGCGCGGCCGCGCCGGATTCTTCGCCAGATACAGCAGCTCGGTGGCACATTGCATCGTCTGGGTAGGAGAGCCGGGGCGCGAATCCATGGCATCCATCTGAAACGTCTGGATGCTGTCTGTTACGATGAAATCGGCGTCTACTTTCTCGATATGCCTCAGCACGTTGTCCATGCTGGTATCGGAAAGGATCCAAAGATTATCGCTCGTCTTGTTCAAGATCCGGTCGGCGCGTCGGCGGATCTGCGTCGTGCTCTCTTCTCCCGAAGCATACAGGGCCTGATAACCCTGTTCGGCAAGGTCTTCGGCGATCATGAGGGCTAAAGAGCTTTTCCCGCATCCCGGCGGTGAGGAAAGGATCGTCAGAGAATCACGGATCAGGCCGCCGCCCATTACCCGGTTGAACTCCGAGATATGCGTGACCAGCCGGTCGTTATTCCCCGTTTCCACTTCGGAAAGACGGGTTGCCGAAATGGCGGTCTGTGTGAACCGGGCTTTGGTGCGGGGAGCCGAAACGGACGACGTCTGCGGCGCCGCCGTCTGTTCTTCCAGCGTGTTCCATTCTCCGCAGGCGGGACAGCGTCCTACCCATTTCGCCTCGGCATGACCGCAGTTGGAACAGATATATTGCGTCCTTATTTTTGCCATTTTTCTTTCCTTGCCTTTTACATTTCTTCATGCGCGTCGATCGCATCCGCCTTTTTCTGCGTCTGAGAAACCGCAGGCGGCGTTTTTCCCTGAAGCGCGTAAAACTGGAGAGCACCGCTGTAAATGGTGAAAGCCACCTGATTCTGATAGCTGTCGTCTTCCAATTTTTCCTCTTCCGCCCGATTGGAGAGGAACCCGCATTCTACCAGAACGGTCGGTGAATGCGAATGGTACAGGATATACAAGTTTTTCCCCGCCGGCTTGATGACGCGGTCGTTCTGCGGCTGGAGGAGCGTTTGAAAAGCGTTTTGCAGCGACTGGGCCAGCACTTTGGAATCCGTGTTGTTTACCGAATAAAAGACCTGCGCGCCGCTGTACTGAGGCTTCGTATACAGATTTTGATGGATGCTCAGAAAAAGAGCTTTGGGATGAGATTCGGCTATTTTGAAGCGATTGTGGATGTCGCTGACTTTGCGCTCACGAAGCGTTTGGCTGTTTGGGCTTGCGATGTCGCAGTCGGTACTGCGGATCATGATGACCTGAAAACCGCCTGCCTCGAAAAAGCTGCGCAGTTTCAGCGAAATGGCCAGATTGATCGTCTTTTCGGCGGTGCCGTCCGCACCGACGGCGCCGCCGTCCGCGCCGCCGTGGCCCGCGTCGATGATGACGGTCTTCTCATAATGCCCTACGGTGGCGGAAGCCGAGAGGTCGTGGTCACGAATAAAGCAAAAGGCCACCGCAGCAACGATACCCAAGGCGGCAACGGCGGCAACGGGTGCGATCCAGCGACGCGGGTCCAAGCGCATCACCCCCGCCATATGGGTATGCGCGGCCGATCCCTTTTATGTAGAAAAGCCGGATGCACCTTCCAGCTCAAGCAGAAGACGTTTGATTTCCGGACCGCCGGAATAGCCGCCCATCGTCCCGTTTTTACGGATAACGCGGTGGCAAGGGATCAGGATCGGGAGCGGATTATTCCCCACCGCATTCCCCACGGCGCGCGTGCCGGAAACACCGGCACGGCGGGCCAGTTCGGCGTAAGATACGGTCTGCCCATAGGGGATCGCCGGAATGGCCCGCCACACGGCCCGCGTGAAAGAAGAACCGGATATGAACGTGACCGGAACGGAAAAGGTCCGCCGTCTTTTTGAAAAATAAGCGTCCAGCTCTTCTGCCGCACGGGCGGCGATCTCGTTGGGCGGGCAAAGATCGACCCGTGTCTGAAAATGCTTTTCCATTTCGCGGACGGCCGTTCCGGCGTTGTCAGCGGGAAGAAGAAGGCGTATAATAGAAGTCGAATCGCAGAAGCAAGTCAGTGTGCCGACAGGCGATGCCACAGAAAGACAGGAAAGAATCTTCATGGCAGTTCCTCAAAAGCGGAGGTTTGGATGGACCAGCAGAAAAAAGCAAAAGAAGAAGACCTCGCGCAGCCGGTGCGCGAATTTTTGACTTATATGGGGACCATCCGCGGCAAATCGCCCAACACCATCCGGGAATATGAGACCGATCTGCGAACGTTTCTGCGTTTTATGAAACGCTCGCGCGGCCTTGTCCCAAAAGATACGGAGTTGAAAGAGATCCGGACCGGGGATGTGGACGTTCCCTTTTTGGCTTCCATCCATCTTTCCGATCTTTACGATTATCTGTATTATATCACAAATGAGCGGCAAAACAGAGCGCCCACCCGCGCGCGGAAGGTCTCCAGTCTGCGCTCCTTTTTTAAATTTCTCTGCGACCGGGCGGGCATCC
>CAUULH010000195.1:0-3028 GCA_963545875.1 uncultured Ethanoligenens sp. | reverse complement strand
TGGCGTGCCCTTTCGTCATTTCTTTGATCACGGCGTCGGTCCCGGCCGTGATCTTTCCGGCGCGCCTTGCCAGCCCAAGCAGGCCGGCCAGCTTATTCGCCATCGGGAAACTCCTTTTCGAGCGCCGCATAGACCTCTTCCGGTATGGGACAGCTCAGCGCGCGCTCAAGACGCCTTGCCTTGCGCGCTTTTTTCAGGCATTCCGGATCTTTGCAGAGATAGGCGCCGCGGCCGGGCTTTTTGCCCGTAAGGTCGAGCGAGATCACGCCTTCTTTGTTCCGCACGACGCGGACGAGATCACGCTTCGGCTTCATCTCCCCGCAGCCGGTGCATTTGCGCAGCGGCACTCTTTTCACCTGCATGGCCATCTCCGCCTTTCCGTTCTGCCGTCTTATTCGTCTTCCGGCGCTTCGTTCGCCGCCTCGAATGCGGCGGCCATATTGGTCTTGCGGTCCGTATCTTCCCTTTCTTCCTCGGGGCTGCTCTGCGACCGGATATCGATGCGCCATCCGGTCAGCTTGGCCGCCAGACGCACGTTCTGCCCGCGGTTGCCGATAGCCAGCGAAAGCTGGTCGTCCGGTACGATGACGCGCGCGCGCCGCTCGCCTTCGTCGGTCTTGACTTCCACGACCGTCGCGGGGGCAAGCGCCGCGGCGATGTACTGCCCCACATCCTGCGCGAACGGGATGAGGTCGATCTTCTCGCCGTTCAACTCCGTCACGATATTGCCCACGCGGCTGTTTTTAGGGCCGATGCAGGAGCCGATGGCATCCACTTCCGGATCTTTGGACGCAACGGCCACTTTCGTGCGGGAGCCCGGCTCGCGTGCGATGCCCATGATCTCCACGGTGCCGTCGTAAACTTCCGGCACCTCGAGCTCGAACAGACGGCGGATCATGCCGGGATGCGTGCGCGAAACGAGCGTGCGCACGCCTTTGTCGCCGTTTTTGACTTCGACGACATAGACTTTGACCATCTGGCCTTCGCTGAGCTGCTCGCCGGGGATCTGCTCGTTCGCGGGCATGACGGCCTCGGCGCGCCCGATATCCAGATAGGCGCTGCCCGTTGCCGTATCGATGCGGGAGATCGTGGCCGTTACCATCTCGTGCTGGCGGGAAAGGCTCTCGTCTTTGATCATCTCGCGCTCGACCTCGCGGATGCCCTGACGGATGACATGCTTGGCCGCCTGAGCCGCGATGCGCCCGAACGTGTGCGTGTCGAGGTCGATATCCACCGTGCCGCCGATCTCGGCGTGCGGATCGAGCGTCTTGGCTTTTTCCAGGCTGATCTCCATCTGCGGGTTTTCGACCGTTTCGCAGATGGTCTTGCGCAGGGCCACGCGGAACGTCCGCTTTTCCTGATCGAGGTTCACGATGGTATTGTCCCCGGTCTTATAATTATGTTTGACCGCGATGGTGATCGCGTTTACGATCTTTTCCCCAAGCAGATCGGCCGGGATGCCTTTCTCTTTTTCCAGTGCCTCCAGTGCATCGAAAAATTCTTCATTCATGCCGGTTCATTGCCTCCTGCGTCTGATTCGGTATCAAAGGCCGCCTTGACAAAAGCGGTCTGTGTTTTAGATAAGGTCAGGGTCTTTGCTTCCGTATCCAGCGTGAATACGCCGTCTTTATAAGATGAAAGCGTTCCCGTATATTCGCGGGCGCCGTCTTCCGCCGGACGGATGAGCCGCACGCGCACCTTTTTGCCTATAAAAGCGCCGAAATGCGCGTCCGTTTTGAGCTCGCGCTCGATGCCCGGCGAGGAGACCTCCAGATAATACTGCTGTTTGATGAAATCTTCATCGTCCAGCGGCTTATCGATGGCGCGGCTGAATGCTTCGCAGTCGTCGATGGTCACGCCCTTCTCTTTGTCGATATAGATGCGTAAAAACCAGGACGCGCCCTCTTTGACATACTCGATGTCCCAAAGCTCGAGCCCCAGTCCCTGCGCGACAGGCGCGGCCAGTTTTTTCACCTGCGACACCACCGATTTCCCCGCCGCCATAGGGCCTCCTTCCGCGGCCTGAAAGGAGGCCGCCGCCCGCAAAAACAAACGAAAGAGTGGGTTGCCCCACTCTTTCAACCTACAATCTTACTGTTTCATTATATCCAGTTTCCGCCGGAATTGCAAGCTTTTTTTACACGGGCGCCAAAGAAGCGGCGGACAAAAAGCACGGACGGCCTTCCACTTCGCCCTCATACCAGACCGTCCCGCCGTCTTGCTCCGCACGGATGGCGATCTCCTCGCCTTCGCGTGCCTCGCCGCGGAAATCGATGCGGATATCGGAAAAGCGATGGCCCGAAAAGCCGCCCGGGAAAAAGTCGCAGAGCAGATCGGCGTAGACGGCGTTGTTCACATGGCCATTGGAGTCGATATCCGAGTAGCGGACTTTTCTTGACCCGACGCAGACTTTTCCACTCTCCGTCTTTTCTTTGTGGAGAAAATGCAGCTTTTCTACCGGGACCGGCAGTTCTTCCGGATGGGGCGGCATGGCTTCCGGACAGGCGAAGCGCGACGGGCGGATTACCCGGCGCGTTTCCGGATCGACCAGCGCCCAATGCGAGCCGAGCTCGACGCAGACGCCGTCTTTTGCATGGAGACGCATCCCACGGGCGAACTTCGCGCCCTGCGGGCCGTGATACCACGTCTCGGCTTTCACTTCTTCGCCGTAGACCGGCAGCCTGCGGATATGGATGGCCGCCGCGACCAGCAGAAAGACCTGATGGTACCGCTCTTTCAAGACCGAGTAGCTGAGGTCTTTTTCTTCCAGTTCCAGGCCCGCCGCCTCCTGCAAGAGCCGCAGGATCATCGAATAGCTCATTCTGCGATCTTTGTCGATGTCAAACGACGTCAGCCGGACCGGCCAAAAGAAGTTTTCCACTGTTTCCACAATCTCCTGTTGAAAAGTGCAAAAAGCAGGTCTTTGCTCTTTGCCAAAAAACTTACTCCGCGTCTTTCGGGAGCGGGATCACGTCGGTCCCCATGAAGCCGCGCAGAGCTTCCGGCACGGTGACGGAGCCGTCCTCAT
>CAUULH010000194.1:0-3033 GCA_963545875.1 uncultured Ethanoligenens sp. | reverse complement strand
GACGGTTCTGCTCTTTTTCTCGCTCTGGCTGATGCGGTATCTTTACAAGCCGGCCAGTGAAAAGCGGCCAATCGGCTACTCGAACCTGGAGCCCTTTTACATGATCTTAAAAGGGCTTTTGTTCGTCGCCATCGCCGTCATCATGGCGCAGAGCAGCATCAGCGGGCTGTTTTCCGGCGGCTATTCGGTCCGGATGGACGTGGTCTCCTACTTCGAGCTGTTTGCCGGCGTTTACGGTCTTTTTGCCTATCTGATCCTGCGGCGCGTCAACGCGAAAGCCCGATCGCCCATCCTTTCCCTCGAAATGAAGGAATGGATCTTCGATATCGTCGGCAGCCTCTCCACCGCCGCCGCCTTCGTCGTAGCCATTTTAACGGCGCATACGCCCCTTCGCTTTTTACATAACGATCTCGATCCGATCATCACCATGTTCATGATCGCCTACATCCTGCCCGCGCCGCTGAAAGCCATGAAACGCGGATTCGAGGAGCTTTTCTTTTTAAGCCCGAGCGAAAAGATCCTGGAGACGGTCAAGAGCGCGTCGGCCGAGATCGCGGCGAAATACGGCATTGCCAAAGAGCAGCTCGATATCGAGGTCGTCAAGACCGGAAGGCGTCTCTGGATCAGCGTCTATGTAACGCCGAAGAGCCAATTCCTGGATGTCTCTCTGTTTAAAAAGCTCCATGCGGAGATGGAAGCGCGCTTCGTCACGCTTGCGCTGGCGGACATCGTGGATGTGGACGTGATTCCGGATATCTGGTAAAAAAAAGACGCTCTGGGCGTTTTGGCGCTCAGAGCGTTTTTTGATGCCCGAATTTCACGGCGAGCTGGAGCTCAGTCAGAAATTCGTTCTCATCGAAAGTCTCATAGTCGTCGATCAGGCAGAATTCGATCGGGTCGCCGGTCACTTTCATCTTGTGCTCTTTGGCATACTGGAACATCACCGGGACGAATTTCCGCGTTTTTTTCAAGGAACCCTTGTAGGTGAGCGACAGATACTGGCCGGCCGGAAGAGTATAATTGCTCTCGTAAGTCATCGTGCTCGAATAGAAAAAGACGTTTTTGGTCCGGTAAAAGTCGGAAGTCGGGGAGCTGTTTGCCACATCGAGCGTGTAGCAGTCGCACGCGCCGATCGTGTCGATGCGCTTCTGGCGGGTCTGCATGTATTTCACCAGATAATAGTCCACGTAGTCGTCGGGCAGATTTTCCTTGCTGATCATCACGCACGGCCGATCGAACATGTTTTTGAGGATGACGGTCTCGAAATCTTTCTTCTCGAGGTTGTGGCGGAAAGAATTCAGCCTTGACTGGATGCTGGCCCGCGTCTCGTACAGTTTTAAAATGGATTCGTCCACTTTAAGCAGTTCCTGCCTGAGCAGGGAGATCGTGTTGGGGAGATTCCGCCGGTTTTCAAATTCGCCGATCTGCTTCAGCGAAAAATTCAGGCTGAGCAGCTCGCGGATCATCGTCATTTTCCGGATGTCTTCCACCGTGTAGAGCCGGTAGTTGTTTTCTTTGTCGCGTACGGGCTTCAGGATGCCCATCTTTTCGTAGTAGCGGATCGAGTCGAGCCCGATGCCGAAAAGCCGGGAGATCTCGCCGATCTTGAAAAGGCGCCGGCGGAAATGATCGTTTGTGTTATCCATCGTGATTCCTCTCACAGCGGTCCCTGTTCGTGCACGGGGCGGAGCGCTTCCTGCCTGATCCGCCAGCCTTCGGGCGTCCGGGCGGCGAACCAGACGTCCGGCACGGAAAAAGTGCGGCCGCTCAGATAGCCGAGCGTTTCCGTTTCGGGCGGGAACGCGAACGTCGTCCGATAGGCGTAGAGCGCCTGATGCGCGATGCCGTATGGGCGGTCCTGCGCGTTTTCGCCGTATTTGCCGTCCCCGAGCAAAGGATGGCCGATATGCGCAAACGTGGCGCGGATCTGATGCGTGCGCCCCGTCACGAGCTCGATCTCCAGCAGGGAGAGCGGGCCGGTGCGGTCGAGCACGCGGTATTTCGTGATAGCCGTCAGGCCATCCGGCACGGGATGGTCGTAGACGCGCACGCGCTTTTCCGTTTTGTCGCGCACTTGGAACGTTTTCAGTGTGCCGCTTTTTTCATCTGGGCAGCCGTGCACGATGCAGAGGTAGCGCTTCTGGACTTCTCGTTCTTTGATGCAGGCGTCCATCGCGCGCAGGGCGGCGGCGTTTTTAGCCGCCAGTACCAGTCCGCCCGTGTTGCGGTCAATGCGGTTGCAGAGGGCGGGCGCAAAAGCGTTCTCCGTTTTCGGGTCGTATTCGCCGCGGTCGCAGAGCAGGTGGCGGATGCGGTCCAGCAGCGTGTCCGGCGAGCCGGATTCGTCCTCATGCACCACGAGGCCCGGCTTTTTGTCCGCGATGAGCAGGTTTTTGTCTTCATAGACGATGTCGACCTGCGGCGGCGCGGCAAGAAAGGCAAGGGCGTCTTCTTTTGGAATGAAAAATTCGTCGTTGATATAGAGCTCGATCTCCTGGCCCTCTTCGAGGCGCTGAGAGACAGCGGCCCGCTTGCCGTTTATTTTGATGCGCTTGAGGCGAAGATATTTGTAAAGCAGGGTCTTGGGCAGGCGCGGAACGGCTTTGGAGAGGAACTTGTCCACCCGCTGCCCGGCGTCGTTCGGCCCGACCGTTACGGTTTTCAAAAAAGTGCTCCTTTGGCCCGTTTGTTTTTTCTTCTTTGCGGTATGCTTTCAGTATACCATATTTGGCATCCGGCGGCACTTTTCAAATGCGTACTTTTTTGGTATGATAGAGAAAAGAAAAGGACCGCCGTTCCGGGCGGATTTTCGAGGGTGTGAAATGTGAGCGAGCCGAGTAAAAATACACATAAAGGGCATCGTGAGCGTCTGAAAACACGCTTCGCCGCAGAAGGGCTGGAGCATTTCGAGCCGCATGTCATTTTAGAGCTCGTTTTGTTTTACGCCATCCCGAGGCGCGATACCAACGTTATCGCCCACCGTCTTCTCGATAGGTTCGGCGGCTCGCTCTCGAGCGTGCTCGACGCGCCGCT
>CAUULH010000193.1:0-3082 GCA_963545875.1 uncultured Ethanoligenens sp. | reverse complement strand
GCCCGACATCGGAAACGATGACGGCATCGTCTGCGAGCTGCTCGGAAAGCTGATGGAAGAAAGCGCGCGGCTCCACGGTGCCGTGATGCGGGAAAGGAGGAGACGCAGCCTGCCCGCGCAAATGGCCGAGATAGCTGATCCATTCGGCCGTGTCACCGGGTCTCACCTGGCTTTCGATATCGGAAAGCACGGAGCGGACATCGCCGACAATAGGCAGTTCCGTTTCCATGTTCTTTCCGATCTCCGCCGGGTCGACGTCGATGTGGACCACGCAGGTGCGGGCGGCGATCTCATCCGGCGCGGCCATTGCCCGGTCGCCGACGCGGGCGCCGGCAATGATGAGCAGATCGCTTTCGTGGATGGCCCGGTTAGCTGCTTCGCACCCGAACGTGCCGAGCATCCCGAACGCCAGCGGATGCGTGCCCGGCAGAGCGCCGATCCCCATCATCGTCGTGACGACCGGGATGCGGCACTTTTCCGCCAGTGCGGCCAGCGCGTCCTCCGCATGAGCGGAGAGGATGCCGCCTCCGGCGCAGATGACGGGTTTTTTTGCCTGCGCGATGCGGGCGGCGACGCGTTTGATCTGGAGCGGATGGCCTTTTACCCGGGGCTTGTAGCCGCGGATATCGATCTTTTCAGAAACTTGCGACGTAACAGATGCCCGCTGGATATCAATGGGAACGTCCATGAGCACCGGGCCGGGGCGTCCCGTACGAGCGATATAAAAAGCTTCTTTGACGATGCGCGGCAGCTCGTCGGCAGAATGCACGAGATAACTGTGTTTGCAGAAAGGTTCCACCGCGCCGGTGATGTCCGCCTCTTGGAAAACATCGCGCCCGATGAGCTGGGTGGCGACCTGACCGGTGATGGCGACGAGCGGGATGGAATCCATATAAGCCGTGGCCAGCGCCGTGATGAGGTTGGTGGCACCGGGGCCGGAAGTGGCAAAGCACACGCCTGGCCGGCCGCTCACACGGGTATAGCCGCTGGCGGCGTGGGCGGCGGACTGCTCATGGCGAACCAGACGGTAATCCATGCCGGCCGAAGCCACGGCGTCGAGAAATGGGCAGATCGCGGCGCCCGGATAGCCGAAAAGGACACGGACTCCTTCTGCTTCCAGAGCTTTTACAATCACTTCCGCACCGGTTGACATCCGCTGATCTCCTCCTTGGCCGTCGGGCGATCCGTCGGGTGGAGCAAGACCAGTAGCTGCTCTTCGCCTTTGAAGATACCCTATAAAATTTCATGTCGAGTTTTTTTTTTTTCATGCCTGCCATGAAAAAAGAGAATGCCTGCTCGACATGCTGTCTCTTATATTATACTCGAACCTTTTGTCTTTTGCAAGTATTCTTGCAGAATCCGAAGCGAATATGAATTTTGATCTATGCAGGAATTGACAGGGCAGGCCTGCGGGCCTACAATGAAAAACAGCACTCAACTAAGAAAAGCCGTGCGCCATGCGGCGGCGGACAAGGGGACAAAGGAAAAAATGGAAAAAATCAAACAAGTAGGGATGGCCCTTTCTTCATTGGGAATCTATCGGCCGCTGCTGAAAGAGCCCGCGTTGGCTTCGTTTGCCCGCGTTTTGGATACGGCGCAGAAAGGCGAGCTGGAAGACTTTTTGGGCGCTTACGGGGCTTTTATCCGCTGTCTTTCGCCTGAGCGCGAGACGAGCGGCGCTTTGGATTTTTCAGTGGCTCTTCGCCGGCTGGCGGAACAGGACGACAATCTGTTTGCCCGCCAAGCGGCGGCCGGCCATGTGGAAGAAAGGGTGCGTTCCGCCGCCGAACACGACCTGCGGGCTTTGTCTTTGGCGGCAGGCCTCTCTTCCGCGCAGATCAAAGAGGCGGCCTGTGACCGGGTGTCTTCGAAGGACGACGAGGCGTTCATCCGTGATCTGCCCGATTTTGACACGGGCGCGTCGTTTTCTGTCGAAGAGATGGCGAAATTCCACAAAGCCAACGGATGCGGTGTTTTTGCCGGTTTTGGCGCGTTCAAATGGCAGCGCGGCCTCACAGACGGCGGCACGATGATCGGCATCTCCTCGCCCGACCCGGTGCGCCTTTCCCAGCTGAAGGGATATGACTATGAGCGCGGCGTCGTGCTGGAAAATACCGAGAATTTCCTCAAAGGCGTCTCCGCGAACAATATGCTACTGTACGGCGACCGCGGAACCGGGAAATCTTCCACGGTAAAAGCGGTGTTCAACGAGCTGCGCGTCCGCGGTCTGCGCATCATCGAGGTGCCGAAAGACTGCCTGGTGGAATTTTCACGCATCATCGAGCGCATCGCTTCGGTGCCGCTCAAATTCATTATCTTCATCGACGACTTGAGCTTTAAAGAGGACGACGACAACTATGCCGCCCTGAAAGCGGTGCTGGAAGGCGGCGTAGCCTCCCGCCCGCGCAACACGGTCATCTACGCGACGTCTAACCGCCGCCACTTCGTCAAAGAGAGCTTCTCCGAGCGCGACGGGGACGACGTCCATGCGCGCGACGCGGTACAGGAAAAGCTTTCGCTGGCGGACCGCTTCGGCATCACCGTCACGTTCTCATCGCCGGACCAGCGGCTTTACCTCAGCATCGTGCAGACGCTCGCGGCGGACCGCGGGCTGGAAGTGGACGGCGCGGCGCTGGAACGCGGCGCGCTCCAGTGGGCGCTTCGCTATAACGGCCGCTCGCCCCGCACGGCTACGCAGTATGTCGATTGGGCGGCCGGCCGTTTGGCGGAAGGCCAGCCTTTAGACGATTTCTGATCTTTGTGAGCAAAGGCATAAAAAAGCCGGGACGTTTTCAAGCGCCCCGGCTCTTTTTATGCGGAAAAAGAAGAAAATCAGACGGAATAATAGCGAAGGACATGCGGCACATAGTAGATGTCACCGTAGCCGGACCAGCCTTCTGATGCCGCCTCAGCCTGTGAAAACGCTTTTACATTGCTGAGGTCATATTTTCCGCCGGCCTGTTTGATATAGCCGCTGCCGAAATTATATCCCTGAAGGGCGATCTCAATCGCCGGGATATCGGACGGTCCGGTGCATCCGGCCATATCGAGATCCTGTTTTAGTTCTTGAACACCTTTGTCG
>CAUULH010000192.1:0-3096 GCA_963545875.1 uncultured Ethanoligenens sp. | reverse complement strand
GCAGGCCGCTTTCATCGCATTCGCTTTGAGTATTCAAAAAGATCTCCACAAGGCGGGCGCCCTGTTCCAGCACTTGAGCCAGCGCTTTTTCCGTCTCCATCGGATAAAGACAAGCGGTAGATATCCCCACTCTCACGGAAAGACCTCCGATTACCGGCATACTCTTTGGCAGATTTTTGGCATTGATGGTGTTTGGCCGGTATGTTAAGATGAATCAGCAAACCTTTGCGAAAACATGTCGAAAGGAAAAGAAAAAATGGAAAGATGGCGGAAAGTCGTAACCTGCCTGGACCGCCTCGAACCGATCTCGGCCGAACTGCTGACGGATGGAATCCGCCTGGCCTGCGGCCTGATGGCCATTGCCATCTTATTCGATCTGATGCTCGGACATTTCGGCGATTACCTGACGGTATACAGCTATATGAAAGGCGCTTCTTCCGCGGCGTTCGGCTCGCTGGACGTCGCTTTTATCGGCAGCCTGCTCGGCGACCTGTATGTAAAAGAGCGGCGGGGTCTTTGACCTTCCGCCGCTCTTTTCATCAAGCGGGTCAGGCGCGGGCCGTCATCCGTTTGCTGTAATTGGGATCTTTTTTCTCTTTGTGGTTCACCCAGCTCACCCACAGCGGGCCGGCGATGCAGATGGTGGAATACCCGCCGGTAACGACGCCGACCATCATAGGCAGCGCGAAACTGCGGATGGAATCCAGGTGATAGATGATGGAAAACACACAGACCGTGGCGATAGCCACGAACGTAACCAGCGTGGTATTGACCGAACGCGTGAACGACTGATTGATGCTGCGGTTCACGATATCCTTGAAAGGCAGACTGTGGCCGAACAGCTTGCGGTTCTCGCGGATCCGGTCATACACGACGATGGTATCGTTGATGGAGTAGCCGAGGATCGTGAGCGCCACGGCAACGAAATTGTCGTTGATCGGGATCTGGAACAGCGTGAACGCGACAAAAGCCATCAGCACATCATGCACCAGCGCGACAAAAGCCGTGATGCCCGCAGGCAGACCGCCGATATAACGGAACCGGATCCAGATATACAGAATAATGAGCACCGACGCGAGTGCCACAGCCCCTAAGCTCTGCAGGAAGAACTGGCGGCCGGTCTGCGGCGAGACGTCGTTGGACTGATATTTTTTCAAAGAATTCGACGAGAGCTTTTTTTTGAGCGCATTGTAAAGGGACGCCTGCTGCGTACTGGTGAGCGATTTCGTCGTTTCAAGCACGATGAGCTGGATATTCTTGGCGGCCACTTTATCCGTCTGGAACGTAAAATCCGCGCCCGAGATCGTTTTGTTGGCCAGGGCTTTTACGGCCGCCTGGTTGATCTTTCCCGTATACGAATACTGAATGATGGCGCCGCCTTTGAACTGGATATCCATTTTGACGCCGAAGATCGCCGAGATGAGGATACCGACGGCGATGAGCGTGATGGAGATGGTGTAGAAGATCTTGCGTTTGCCGATGAAATCGATATGCAGGCCGTTGTAGACCATGCCTGTGTCGATCTCTTTTTCATGCACGGCTTTTTTGGGGTCTACGGCTGGCTGGTAGCCGGCGGCAAGATCCATGATGGTCGGCGCCCCGCCGCGGCGGGGCCGATAGCCGATATCCTGCTTGGGGCTTTCCGTCTGCTCCGGCGCCTTTTTTTCCGCGCCGTCGTCTTTCTTCCGGCCGAAAAGCGGCGTCACATTGTCGTTTTTTGGTTTATCACTCATTTTGCGGCCCTCCCGTTATACAGCGCTTCTTTGCGGGCAAAGCCGAACCGGGAAACCGATTTGAGCATGAGACGCGAGGCGATGATGCCCATCAGGAAGTTGAACACCACGCCCACGACCAGCGTATACCCAAACGATTTGACGGAGGCCGAGCCGAGGAAATACAAAATCAGACCGACGATGACGACCGTGACGTTGCCGTCGAAGATCGCGGCGAAACTTCGTTCGAACCCGGCGTCGATCGCGCCGTCGAGCGTCTTGCCGAGCGTAAGCTCCTCTTTGATGCGCTCTGCCGTGATGATGTTGCAGTCCACGCCCATGCCGATGGAAAGGATGATGCCGGCGATGCCCGGCAGCGTGAGGGAAAACTGCGGCATGGAGATGGCGAGCAGCGTACCGGCAACATGCCCCGTGAGCGCGATACAGGCGATAAAGCCCGGCAGACGGTAATAGAGGATCATAAACAGCAGAATGAGCAGCGCGGCCACCGCGCCGGCCATCAGCATGACTTGCAGGGCGTTCTCACCGAGCGAGGCGGAAATGGTGGAATAGTTGTCCGTCTCCAGAGCGAACGGAAGCGCGCCGCCGTTGATCTGGTTGGCGAGCGCCGTGGCGCTCGAGGCCGTGAACGGGTCGCTCGAAGAGCCCTGGATGACGGCCGTGCTGAGCTGGCCCGTCAGCGTACTGGGGTCGATGTTCATCTCCGGGTCGGAGATCATCGTGCTGTCCATATAGATCGAGATGACTTTCTCATAGTATTTCTTCGCGATATTGGTGAATTTTGTTTTGCCTGAATTCTTCAGCGTGAGCAGAACGACATATTGGCTCTCTTCGGAATCATACTCCGCCTGGGCGCTCTTGACGTCGCTGCCCTTCATCACGACATTGCCGTCCGGGTCCTTAAAAGTAAGCTGTGCTGTGGCCCCGAGCTCTTTGATGGCCGTTTCCGGGTCGTTGTTCGTCTGGCTGGATTTCCATGGGAAGCGAAGGATGATACGGTTGTTATTATAATCGGTATAGAGTTCCGAATCCGTGATGTTCTGGTTGTCGAGACGCGTGCGCAAAATCGCCGCCGCCGCGTCCAGCTCCGAATGGGTCGGTTTATAATTTTTGGGCGCACGGAACGTCACATCCACACCGCCGCGGATATCGATGCCGAAACGCATCTGCGAGGCTCCCTTGATGACGTCGATCGTCTCGTCGCCTTTTGTGTAGTGCAGGCCGGCCACCGCCAGATAGGTCAGCGCGGCGATAACAAGCACCACAATAAAAACCACAGGCTTTCCCACGTGCTTAAACACAGGCTTTTCACCTTCCACTTTTTAATCGACCCATCCCGCCCGAAGGCAGGACACAATATTTT
>CAUULH010000191.1:0-3129 GCA_963545875.1 uncultured Ethanoligenens sp. | reverse complement strand
CAGCTTCCGAAGGATAAAGCCGTGTTCACCGGACTGCCCATCCGGGAGGAACTGCTTGCCGGCGATGCCGAAAAAGGCCGTTCTCTCTGCGGTTTTTCAGGGAAAAAGCCGGTGATGCTCGTCACGGGCGGCAGCCAGGGCGCGGCGTTCATCAACCGGATGGTGCGCCGCACGCTCCCGAGCCTGCTCGAGACCTTCGACGTCTGCCATCTCTGCGGCAGAGGCAACGTGGATAAAGCGCTGGAAAGTACGCCGGGCTATAGACAGTTCGACTATGTGACGGACGACCTGCCGCACCTTTTCGCCATGGCGGATCTCGTCGTCACGCGGGGCGGTTCTACCAGCCTGTTCGAACTGCTGGCCCTTCGCAAACCCATGCTCATCATCCCGTATTCGCGCAAAGCCAGCCGCGGCGATCAGATCGTCAACGCGCGGTCGTTCGTCAGGCAGGGCTTCGGCGAGATGCTGATGGAAGTGGACAAAAGCGGCATGGATCTGATGCCGGACGCTTTTCTGCGCGCGGTGCGAAAAGGGTATGAGAACCGGGAAGCCTACCTCGAAAAGATGCAGAAAAGCCCCGCGGGCGGCGGCACGCAGAACGTTTTCCGCGTGATCTGCGAAGCGGCGGGACTGAAACTTTAAGAAGATTTACGATCTTTTTTCCACCTTTCAGCACTTATTGAGAAAACAACAGACGGATGGAAAGACCTTGTCAATCCTTTCTGCGCCGGGCGGCCAGCAGGCCGCCCGGCGCTCTTTCTTTTTTCACGGCGCGCACGGCCTCACCGTGCAGGGCCAGCGTGGCGGCGAGATTCGGAATGGCCATCAAGGCGTTGGCGATATCGGAAAAATTCCACGCGGCGCTCACCGAAGCGACGCCGCCGACAAAGACCATCGCGAGATACAGCCCCTTGTACGGCTTGATCCAGCGCGGGCCCGCGAGGTATTCCACGGCTTTTTCGGCATAATAAGACCAGCCGATGCAGGTGGCGAAAGCGAACGTAAAAAGCGAAACGGCTAAGATCGGCGTGCCGAAAACGGGGATGCGGGAAAAGACGGCCGCAGTGAACACACCGCCGTCGAGTCCTTTCTGCCACAGGCCGGAGTTGACGAGCATGATGCCGGTGAGCGCGGCGAGCACCACGGTGTCCCAGAACACGCCGGTGAAAGAGACCAGAGCCTGACGCACGGGATTGCGGCACTGTGCGGCGGCGTCCACGATGGGCGAGGAGCCGAGCCCCGCCTCGTTGGAGAACAGCCCGCGCGAGATGCCGAAGCGCACGGCGTCTTTGGCCGCCGCGCCCGCAAAGCCGCCCGCCGCCGCCTGCCCGCAGAACGCGCCGTGAAAGATCAGCCCCAGCGTGTGGGGGATATTCTGCCAGCCGAGAAAGAGCAGCAGCAGGTTTCCGCCGATGAACAGCGCGCCCGCTGCCGGGATAAGCAGGTTGCACACTTTGGAGATGCTTTTCAGCCCGCCCAAAATGACGGCGCCCGCCAGCACGGCCACGAGGACGGCGGTAAATACGGGCGGCACGGCGAACGTGCTCTGAAAAAGCGCGGCGATGGAGTTCGACTGTACGGAAGCGCCTACGCCGAGCGCGGCGGCCGCGGTGAAAAAGGCGAACGCTTTGCCGAGCGCGGGGCAATGCAGGCCGCGCGCCATCACATACATCGGGCCGCCGGCCATCGCGCCGCCGCGCCGCACGCGGTAGCGCACCGAGAGGAATGCCTCGGTGAATTTCGTCGCCATGCCGAAAACGCCGGAGAGCCACATCCAGAATACGGCGCCTGGCCCGCCCGCCGCCACGGCGGTGGCTACGCCGACGATGTTGCCCGTGCCGAGCGTGGCCGCGAGCGAAGTCGTCAGCGCGGCAAAAGGCGAAACGTCACCGCCGGAGCCTTTTTCTTTCGTGACGGAAAAGCGGATGCCTTTTCCCACATGCCTTTGGATGAAGCCGAGGCGGAACGTGAGAAAAAGATGCGTACCGAAGAGCGCGGCGACGAGCGGCTTTCCCCACAGGATGCCCGCGAGCGCCGCAAGGATGGAGTCGAGCATGGCCTTTCCCCTTTCGCTTTTCAAGATATGAGCGAAAAGGCCGTGTCATGCCGCTTTGGACGAAAAGGGAACGGCCTCTTTGAGGATGGGAACAGATGGACCGGACGGGATTATTTGGAATGAATCCATTTCGCCATTTTTAAAATTCAGGATAAAATTAAAGCGAATGTTTTTCCATGCTCGCGGCATAGCGCCGATACGGAAAGGAAGAATACGAATGAGGGCCGGGAAGAAGCGGCGTTTTCTCTGCTGGGTGCTTGCCGCCGCGACGGCGCTTTCCCTTTTCTCCGCCTGCGGCCGGGCGGAAACGTCTGCCCGAAAGACCGAGCTTTCCGTCGGCGGGACGGAAGCCTATCGGACCGTGCGGACTTTCGTGCTCGAGCGCATGACGGGGGCGGACGGCGGCGTGCATACCAACGCGCTTCCGGCGGTCTCGAGCGGGGACGAGACGCGCGGATATGACGTTTTGGCCGAATCGCAGGGCTTTTTGATGGCTTATGCGGTCAAGACCGGGGACGAGGCGCTTTTCCGCAAGGCGTGGCGGTATGTGCAGGAACACATGCTCCTGAAAAGCGGGCTGGTCGCGTGGCGCGTGGTGAACGGCTCGCCGGCGGACAGCGACGCGACGGTGGACGATCTGCGCATCTGCAAAGCGCTCCGCGACGCCGCCGCGCGCTTTCACCGAACCGCGTACCGCACGGCCGCGGGCCGCATCGCCGACGCGCTGTACCAAAACTGCCGCCAGGGCAGCCTTTTGCTGAGCGGCGCCGCTTCCTCTTCCACGCCCGTGCTGGTCAGCTATCTGGATCTCAGCGCCGTCGAGGCCAACGCCGAGGCGGACGCACGCTGGAAGCCGCTTGCCGCTTCTTCCCGTTCCCTGCTCGAAAAAGCGCGGCTCAAAACGGCCCTTCCTCTTTTTTGGCAGACCTATCTCCCGTCGTCCCGTTCCTTTTCGTCTCAGGAGAGCTACGATACCGTTTCGTCTCTGCTCGCTTTTTATTATGAGAGCGAAACGGGCCTTTCTTCCGCCCGGGCGGACGGCGCGCTGAAAAGCGCCTGTGATTCGGACGGCC
>CAUULH010000190.1:0-3188 GCA_963545875.1 uncultured Ethanoligenens sp. | reverse complement strand
AAGCCGCAGAAAGCGGCCCAAGCTCCAACTCTTTAACTATACTGCTTTTTCCTTTCTTGTTCAAGTCCAAGACCCTCTGAAGAGGCTACTTTTTGCTTCTTTTTCATTTTTTCACCGCGCTGTTTTCGGGCATCCTGCCCAAAAAGCAAAAAAAGAAACGGGTCCCGGCGCGCCGTGAAGGCTCATCAGGACCCGTTTCCCGCTTCTTATTCTGCCGTCCCTGCGGTCTGGCGGCTTGAATGGATAGACTCACTCGATCTCGATGCCGGTATCCGGGCTCTGCCCGTCCGCCTTCGGCAGCGTGACCGAGAGCACGCCGTTCTCATATTTGGCCTTGATGCCTTTCCGATCGACATCCGGCAGATAGAAGGCGCGGCTGCTCTGGCCGACGCGGCGCTCATGGCGCAGATACCCTTTTTTCTCGACTTTGTTTTCCTCGTCCCGTTTGACGGAGACCGTCAGCGAGCCGCCGTCCGAATAGCTGATGGCGATGTCTTTTTTGTCGGCGCCCGGGATATCCACCGTCATCTCATAGGCTTTGTCCGTTTCCTTGATGTCGGTCTTCATGGCGCCCGACGCCATCGTTGAGAAGAACGGCTCCCCAAAGAAATTGTCAAACAGCGAACCGCCGCTGCCCTCATACGGGACCATACCGCGACCATTATTAAAACCAAACATATCAACAACCCCTTTCTTTTGTTTGCAAGTACAGTATAGTTTAATAGTCAAAGAAAGTCAAAGTCTAATAAATTCAAGCTCTGTTCCTGCTTCTTTATTTATGCCTGATTTTTGAGATTAGATCCGGATCACAAGCACAATCTCGTTTTTTCACCTTTTCTGACCTTTAAAGATAAAAAAACCGCCGGCTGGCCGGCGGCAAAAGACGCGGATGCGGTCACCGGATCTGGCCGGAACCGTAGATCTCATATTTCACGGTCGTGAGCTCGGCAAGGCCCATCGGGCCGCGGGCATGGGGCTTCTGCGTCGAGATGCCGATCTCCGCGCCGAAACCGAACTCGCCGCCGTCGGTAAAGCGGGTGGACGCGTTGACATAGACCGCCGCCGCATCCACCTCGTGCAGAAAGCGCTCGCTGTTCGCGTAGCTTTCCGTCACGATGCACTCGCTGTGGCCGGAACCGTAACGGTTGATGTGCGCGATGGCCTCGTCCACGCCGTCCACCACATGCACGGCGAGGATATAGTCGAGGTATTCGGTCGCCCAGTCCTTCTCTGTGGCCGGCACGACGGAAGGCCCGAGGATCTTCCGCACGGTCTCATCGCCGCGCAGTTCGACGTGCTTGGTATCGAGCAGGGCTTTGGCCTTCGGCAGAAAATCGGCCGCGATAGCCCGGTCAACGAGCAGGGTCTCCGCCGCGTTGCAGACGGAAGGCCGCTGGGCTTTGGCGTTGAAGATGATCTTGGTACCCATATCGAGATCGGCGCTTTTGTCCACATACACATGGCAGTTGCCCACGCCTGTCTGGATGACCGGCACAGTAGCTTGTTGCACCACGCGATGGATGAGCCCCGCGCCGCCGCGTGGAATGAGCACATCAAGATAACCGTTCAGGCGCATCAGCTCCTCGGCGCTCTCGTGCGAGGTATCTTCCACGACCTGGATGCAGTCTTCCGGCAGATCGGCCGCCGTTAACGCGCCGCGCATGACGCGCGCGAGCGCCAGATTGGAATGAACGGCCTCTTTTCCGCCGCGCAGGATGCAGGCGTTTCCGGATTTCAGGCAGAGGACGGCGGCATCCACCGTGACGTTCGGCCGGGCCTCGAAGATGATGCCCACCACGCCAAGCGGCACGCGCATCTTGAAAATGCGCAGGCCGTTCGGGCGCGTCCAGCCGGTATCCGCTTTGCCCACGGGGTCGGGCAGGGCGGCCACCTTTTCCGCGCCCGCCGCGATACCCGCGACACGCGCCGGGATCAGGCGCAGGCGGTCGGTGAGCGCCTTGCTCATGCCGCTCTGCCGCGCGGCCTCGAGGTCTTCCGCGTTGGCTTTCAGGATGTCCGGTTCATGGGCGCGGAGCGCCTGCGCGATCTGGCTCAGCGCCTCGTTCTTCCGCCCCGTGGAAGCCGCCGCAAGCACGCGCGAGGCCGTTTTGGCCCGTTTGCCCATTTCTTCGATCGTCATTGTCCGTTTCCTCCTGTGCCGCGCCCGGCGGGAAAATAGGTACCCACCGGTTTTCCCTCGAAAAGCGCGTATAATTTTTCCGGCTCGGAGCCGTCCATAATCACCATATCGATGCCGTTCTTCGTCACGATGTCCGCCGCCTCGAGTTTGCTCACCATGCCGCCGGTGCCGAGCGAAGAGCCCGCGCCGCCCGCCAGCGCCCGAATCTCCGGCCCGATGGTCCGGACCACCGGGATGAACCGCGCATCCGGATGGCCGTGCGGGTTCTGGTCATACAGGCCGTCGATGTCGCTCAGCAGCACCAGCGCGTCCGCGTGGATGAGCGTGGCCACCACGGCGGAGAGCGTGTCGTTCCCGCCGAAAGCCACCGCTTCCTCCTCGATCTCCTCGACGGCCACCGAGTCGTTCTCGTTCACGATGGGGATGACGCCGAGCGAGAGCAGGGACTCGAACGTATTGACGAGGTTGCGGCGTGTATTGTCGTGGTCGGTGATGATGCGCGTCATCAGGATCTGCGCCGCCGTATGGTCATAGGCCATAAAGAGCTTTTCGTATAAATACATCAGCTCGACCTGACCCACGGCGGCGGCGGCCTGCATCATGCGGGTATCGCGCGGGCGCTCCGGGAGCTTCAGACGCGCCGCGCCCACGCCGATGGCGCCCGATGTGACGAGGATGAGCTCTTTTCCGCTGTTCTGGAGGTCCGAGAGCACCTGCACCAGTTTTTCGATGAGCCGGATATGCAGTTTGCCGTTCGGATAGGTCAGCGTGGAAGTGCCCACCTTGACCACCACTCGTTTTGCGTCTTGCAGCGCCATTTCTTTCACCCGTTCCTTTTTACTCTGTTCTGCTATTATACCATATCCGCCCCCGATTTTGAAAGTGCGGCAAGCGTCTCCGTCGGCCGCCGATAGAAAAAGCCCTCCGGCCGGGAACGGCCGAAAGGCTTTGGGAGAAAACTGGATCAGACGCGCAGATCGCGCTCGCCGTTTTCGAGCCGCTTGAGATTTTCAAGAATGGTATCGTAGATCGGCTCGCCTTTGAACGA
>CAUULH010000189.1:0-3202 GCA_963545875.1 uncultured Ethanoligenens sp. | reverse complement strand
ACAACCACAGTATAAAGAGAGATGATTCGGATGTAAATAAAAATTCATGTCGAATAATAGAGATGAATTTATGCTTTTATGGTTAATATGGACTTTTTATGCCGGTACATAAGCTTTTTCAGCCAGCGGAAGGCGTGCCCGCTGCCTCCCGGAGGATGGCTTCTGCGTGGGTGAGCCCGAGGCCGAAGCGATCGCATCCGGCGCGGCGCATGGCCAGCAGCGTTTTGAGATCGCCGATGCCGCCCGCCGCTTTGATGCGGGCGCGGTCTCCCACCGCCTGCCGGATCAGTCGGACATGGCGCGGCAGGGTCGGCTCCGGCATCCAGCCGGTGCCGGTCTTGATGAAAGCGGCGCCCGCTTCCGCCGCCGCACGGGATGCGGAAACGATCTCATCGTCCGTCAGCAGAGAGACTTCCAGAATGGCTTTGATCGGCACGCTGCCTGCCGCTTCCGCCACGGCGGCGACGTCTCTTTTTACGGCATCCAGCCGGCCGGACTTCAAAAGGCCGACGGGGACGACCATATCCAGCTCCTCGCAGCCCATCGCCAGCAGTTCTTTTGCCTCAAAGACTTTGGAAACCGTCGTGCCGCCGCCGGACGGAAAGGCGATCGTGCCGCCGAGACGCGTCCGCGTGCCCCGGAGCCGCTCCGCCAGATACCGCGTGTGGTACGGCAGGGCAAACGCGCAGATGAACGGATAGCGGCGCGCCAGAGCGGCCATGCGGTCGATGTCCCCGAGCGTCGTACCCGTGCGCACGCAGCTGATATCGATGCTGCGCGCCAGTTCTCCGATCTCCACAGCGTTCCCTCTTTTCCGGCAGACTGCCTTATTTCAGGCGGCCGCTCATGGCGTTCTCCAGTTCGTACTGGTCGCCGAGAATCTTGACTTCATCGAGGCAGACCGGCCGGGAAGCGGAAAAACACAGGCGCCGGATGCAGAGGAGGGCCGTGCCCTCCGTCACCGCCAGCATCTCCGATTCGGTGAACCCGGCGGATTTGGCCCAGATGGTATCCTTGGCCGCGTCGATCCGGATGCCGTACCGCTCTTCGAGGAATTGATACAGCCCGGAAAAGCCCCCGGCATAGGTCTCGATCTGCGGCACGAGATCATAAGGGATGAAATTCGTCATCAGCGCCACCGGCTTCTCGTCGGCGAGCTGGATGCGCTGGACGCGGGCGAGAGATCCTCCCGCCGGAAGCCGGAGCATCTGGCCGAGACGCTCATCCGCCGGCACCGTATCGATCTCCATCCGTTTGGTGCGGACCCGATAGCCTTTGTGCCGGAGCGATTCGGTCACCGAGGTGACCTTGCTCAGATCCTGTATCGTGCGGAAATCGAGCACGGTCGCGCCGCGGCCCTGCCGGATCTCCGCCAGGCCGTCCTCCGCCAGCAGGCGCATCGCGCGCCGCACCGTAGTGCGGCTCACGGAAAAAAGCGTCTCCATCTCTTCTTCCGTCGGCAGAAGCGACCCGACCGGGTATCGCCCCGAGCGGATCTTTTCTTTCAGCTCTTCATAGACCTTTTCATACGCCGACGTCTTGCTCACCCCGCCGCCTCCCGAACGTTCCCCATTTCTCTCCTTATCATAGCAAATCCCGCCGGCGGAAACAAGCCGTTTTTTCCCGCCGAGGATTTTACCGGCGCTCCGCGCCGCGTTTTCTCCCGTATCGGTAGACAAGCCCTGAGATTGAGAGTATACTAACCTTTGACATCTTCACATCAGGAGGACCGCTATGAAAAAACGAGGGATCCGCGCCTTGGCCGTTTTGCTGGCCGGCGCGCTGACATTCGCACTCACCGGCTGCGCCGATACGCTCTGGGTCATGAAGACCAAGACCGTCTCGGTGCCCACCGGCGTTTATCTCTATTACCTGCTGGATGCCAAAGAGCAGCTCTCTGAGGGCACGGCAGGCAAGACGGACGCCACTTCTTCCGGCACGGTCTCCGACCCGTGGGGCCAGAAAGTGGCCGGCAAGAGCGCCAAGGATTGGGCCGTTTCCGAGGCCCAAAAAGAAACGCGCGAACTTCTCGCAACAGAAACGCTGTGCAAACAGCGCAAAGTCTCGCTCACGAGCAGCGAGAAATCGACGGTTTCTTCCTATGCCAAAAATATGATGTCTTCTTACACGATCTTTTCCAACAACGGGATCTCCGAGACGTCGCTCGAGCGTGTGCTTGCCTATTCCTATTACCTGAAAGACGCGCTTTTCCAGTCCTACTACGGCTCTACTGGCACGGAAGCCGTTTCCGACGCCGCCTTGAAAGCCTACTATACCGCCCATTTCGTCCAGATCAAGCAGATCTTCTTCAGCATCACGGACGACAGCGGGAACGCGCTCTCTTCCACCGAGCAGAAGGCCAAAAAGAAAAAAGCCCAGGACGTGCTGGGGCAGATCAGTGCCGACCGCTCCAATTTCGACGCTCTGGTCAAGACCGACAATGAAGATTCCGGCATGACCTCCGACCCCACCGGCTATGTTTTCGGCAAGACGAGCAGTTATCTCTCAGTATTCAAAAACGCGGCGTTCAAGATGAAAGTCGGCGACGTTAAGCTTATCAAGTCGAGCGAAGGCTATCACATCATGTATAAAGTGGCGCTCGATTCCTCTAAATTCGACTCCGCCAAATCCGACGTGCTCACCGACATGAAGCAGGCCACGTTTACGAAAATGCTCGATTCCTACAAGGGCATCACCGTGAACGGCGCCACGATCTTCCGCTACAATCCGAAATCGCTCGCCGACGAAACTTCCGAAGCGTCCACCGCGACCACCACGACAACGGCATCGGATTCCACGACTACTACGGCTTCCGAGTCGTCCTCCACCGCTTCCACTTCTTCGTGAAGCGTTCTTTTCGTTTAAAAAGCGCCTGCCCGAACTTGGGCAGGCGCTTTTCACGATACAGGAAAACTATTCGGCATCCGGCTTCTTATCGCCGCTCAGCGCGTCTTCAAGCGTGTGCCAGCCGAGCACCGCGCATTTGACCCGCGCGGGCATATGGGAGATATCTTTCAGCGCGATGGCTTCATCGAGCGGTTCGAGCGCTTTTTCATCCGTGATCTCGTGCTTGATCATGCCCAAAAACGTGGCGGCGAGCTTTTTGGCTTCGTCCGCCTTTTTGCCTTTGATGAGATCGAGCATGATATCGGTGGACGCCTGCGAGATGGCACACCCGATGCCCGTGAACGACGCGTCCTCG
>CAUULH010000188.1:0-3219 GCA_963545875.1 uncultured Ethanoligenens sp. | reverse complement strand
GGCGGGCCGGGCGGATGTGCAGGCGCGCTTCGAGTGGGCGGACTGCGTGACGCGCATGGAGAACGCTCTGCGCGGCGCTGCCACCCGCGCGCGGAAGGAAAAAGGAGGGCCGTCGGCATGAATATCCTGCTCATCGACCATTATGCCGGCTCGCCGGAGCGGGGCATGGAGTTCCGCCCGTGGCTGATGGCGAAAGAGTGGCAGAAGCTCGGGCAGACCGTCACCGTCGCGGCGGCGGATTTTACGCATCTCAGGCGGCGGAATTTTGAAGTGCCGCGCAGCTTTACCGAAGCGGACGTGGGCGGCGTGCCGTATCTCATTCTCAAAACGCCGCCGTATCACGGCAACGGCGTGGGCCGCGGGAAGAACATCCTCTCGTTCTGCCGTCAGCTCTCCGCTCACGCGGGGCAGGTGGTTGAACGATACCGGCCGGATGCCGTCATCGCGTCGTCCACTTATCCGCTCGATATCTTCCCCGCGTCCAAGATTGCGAAAAAAGCCGGCGCCCGGCTGTATTTCGAGCTGCACGACCTCTGGCCGCTCACGCCGATGGTGATGGGCAATCTGCCGTGGTGGAACCCCATCATTCTCGCGCTCCAGCGCGGGGAGAACGCGGCGTTCGCCCGCTCGCGCAGGATCATTTCCATTCTGCCGGATGCCGACCGCTATATCCGCTCGCGCGGGTACGACGCGGGCAAATTCGTTTATATCCCGAACGGCGTGGTGCTCGACGCGCCCGCGCCGCCGCCGGATACGGACGATCTGCCGCAGGTAAAAGCCCTGCGCGCGCTGAAAGCGGACGGCTGGTTTCTGGTCGGCTATACCGGGAACCACTCCGTCGCTAACGCGCTGACGACGTTTATCGACGCGGCGGCGCTTCTTAAAGACGAGCGCGTCAAATTCGTCCTCGTGGGCAAGGGCAACGCCAAAGAGGACCTGATGGCGCGCGCGGCGGGCGCGGAAAACGTGCTGTTTTTCGACGCCGTGCCGAAAACGGCGATGGGCGCGCTGCTCGGTGAGCTCGACGCGGCCTATATGGGCCTTGCCAAATCACGCCTGTTCGATTACGGCGTGAGCCCGAACAAGCTGTTCGACTATATGCTGGCGGCGCGGCCCGTGCTGTACGCGGTGGAATCTTCAAATAATCCCGTAAAAGACGCGGCCTGCGGGCTCACGGTGCCGGTGGGCGACGCGGCCGCCGTGGCGGACGCGGTGCGCCGCTTTGAGCGCATGAGCGGGGATGAGCGCCGGAACATGGGCGAGAACGGGCGCGCCTATGTTCGGAAAAACCACGATTACCGAACGCTTGCCAAGCGGTTTTTGCAGGCGATCCAAGACTGAGCGGAGAAAAGAGAGCGGAACATGCTGAAAAAACGGGAAACTTTTTTGCCATACTGCCTGCCCTATTGGGACGAAAAGGAGATCGAAGCCGTCACGGCGGCCATCCGGTCGAACTGGTGGTCGCGCGGGCCCAAGACCGGCGAATTTGAGGAGGCGTTTCGAAAATTCGCGGGCGCGAAGTACGCGGTGGCGACCAATTCCTGCACAGCGGCCCTGCACACGGCGCTGGCCGTGCGCGGCATCGGCCCGGGCGACGAGGTCATCACGACGCCGATGACGTTCTGCTCCACGGCCAACGTCATCTGCCATGTGGGCGCCAAGCCGGTCTTTGCCGATGTGCGGCCCGATACCGGCTGCATCGACCCGGAACAGGTGGCCCGCGCCGTCACGCCGCGCACCAAAGCCGTCATCCCGGTCCACTATGCGGGCCAGCCCTGCGATATGGACGCCATCGACGAGATCGCGGAAAAGCACGGCCTTTTCGTCCTCGAGGACGCGGCCCACGCCGTTTACACCGAATGCCGGGGGCGGAAAGTCGGCTCGCGGCACACGGCGGCGTTTAGTTTTTACGCGACGAAGAACCTCGCCACCGGCGAGGGCGGCATGATGACGACGGACGACGAGAAGCTGGCGGACCGCGCGCGGGTGTTCATCTCCCACGGCATGAGCCGCGGCGCGTGGAACCGCTATGCCAAAGGCGGCTCGTGGCGCTACGATGTGGAGACGGCCGGCTATAAATACAACATGACGGATATCCAGGCCGCGCTCGGCCTCACCCAGCTTGAGCGTCTTCCCGATATGCAGAAGAAGCGGGAAACCTATGCGGGGCTTTACCACGGCCTTCTGAGCGGCGTACGGGGCGTGCGCGTACCGCCCATGGCGCATCCGCTCGGCAAAAACGCCTGGCATCTCTACATCATCCGCGTCAAGGCGGCCGAGCTGGATATCGGGCGCGATGAATTTATCGAAGA
Organism: uncultured Ethanoligenens sp.; assembly: GCA_963545875.1. Lineage (GTDB taxonomy): Bacteria > Bacillota > Clostridia > Oscillospirales > Ethanoligenentaceae > Ethanoligenens. The sequence continues at coordinate 907 of CAUULH010000188.1, read as the reverse complement.
GCTGGCCGATTACCGCATCGGCACCAGCGTGCATTTCATTCCCGTGCACCTGCATCCGTTCTACCGGAAGCAGTACGGCACCAAAGAAGGGGATTTCCCGGCAGCCGAAAGTTTGTTCAATGAGATCATCAGCCTGCCGCTGTATCCGTCTATGACCGAAGAGGATGTGCGTTATGTCGCAGGAGCTGTTCGCGAGATTTGCGCGCGCCATGCAAGATGAGGCGCTCGAGCCGTATAAAGCGTATTTGAGCCGGCACCGCGCCGGGCTTGCCGCCAAGCGCGCGATGGATATCGCCGCCGCGCTCATCTGTTTGATCGTGCCGCTGCCGCTCTACCTGATCGCCGTTTTGGCCATCCGGTTTTCGTCGCATGGGCCGGTGTTTTACCGCCAGCTCCGCGTGGGCACGATGGGGAGACCGTTCTTTGTGCTCAAGTTCCGCACCATGCGCGTGGGCGCCGATCGTTCCGGCGAGATCACCGTCGGCAGCGGCGACGCGCGCATCACCGGCGTGGGCAAAGTGCTCCGCGCCACCAATTTCGATGAGTTCCCGCAGTTCTGGCAGGTGCTCAAAGGCGAGATGTCGCTCATCGGCGCGAGGCCGGAGGTGCCGCGTTATGTTGCCTATTACCGGCCGGAAGATTTTGCCACGCTGCTCATGCGGCCGGGCATGACCTCGCCGGTCGCCATCCGCTACCGGCACGAGAGCGATCTGCTCGCCGCCGCGCCGGACCCGGAAGCCTGCTACATAAAAAAGATCATGCCCGAAAAATTGGCCATCAGCCGCGAATACGTGCGCACGTTTTCGTTTGGAGAAGACTGGTGCATCCTCGGGCGGACTCTTCGCTGTGTCTTTGAAAAAGACCCGCTTCTGGAAAAAGAAAAAGCGGCTTCAAAAGACGAATAGGC
>CAUULH010000187.1:0-3224 GCA_963545875.1 uncultured Ethanoligenens sp. | reverse complement strand
CGCCGAGAACGCCGACGACCGCGATGCTGAACACCATGCCGGGAAACGCCAAAAACATGTCGGTGACGCGCATGATGCAGTCATCGATCCAGCCGCCGAAATAGCCGGATACGATGCCGGCCGCCGTTCCGACCGCCAAACTGACGCCAACGATGAAGAGTGACATGAAGAGCGACGAACGCATACCATAAAGAACGCGCGAGAAAACGCAGCGGCCGAAGTCGTCCGTACCAAAGGGAAATGCCGCGCTGGGCGCCTGCAGAGCCAAATCATGCTCAATCTTCAACGGATCGTGCGGCGCGATGTCAGCGGCAAACAAAGAGAGCAGAACCAATACCGTGAGAAGGAATAAAAAAATGCCGCACAGCGCCTTGGGCAGATCGAATTTTTCTTTTAAAATCTTTCGTTTCAGCATTCGCCTCAGCTCCTGTTTCGTATCCTCGGATCAAGAATCCCATAAGACATATCCACGAGGAAATTGATGCCGCAGTAAATGACCGCCATCAAAAGAGTGAATCCCTGCACCACGGGAAAATCACGATGACGCACAGCCTCAACGATGAGCTTTCCCACGCCGGGCCATACGAACATGATCTCAATGACTGCCGTGCCGCCCAAAAGTGCGCCGAAGGAAAGCCCCAGCAGCGTAACCACGGAGATAAGCGAGCCGCGCAGGACATGACGGACGAGGACGATGCGCTCGGGCAGACCGCGCGTCCGAGCCGCCGCCACATAATCCTGCCCGATCTCGTCCAAGACCGAAGCCCGTATCTGTTTCGTATAGCGCCCCACAAGTCCCAAGGAAAGCGACAGAGCAGGAAGCGCCAACCCTGCAGGATTCTCACTGCCCGATACCGGAAGCCATTGAAGTTCCAAGGAAAAAATATAGATCAAGAGCAATCCCAAGGCGAAGAGCGGCATCGCCGTCGCCAAAAAGGACGTGATGCGGATAACGTAGTCGATGGCTCGATTGGCATAAAGCGCCGTCACAATTCCGAGCGGCACCGAAAGCGCCACCGTCAGCAAGAAAGAAGCTCCCGCCAGTTTCAGCGTAGGTCCCAAGCCTTTGAGCAGTTCTTCCAATACCGGACGCCCGGTACGGTACGACACGCCTAAATCTCCTGTCAACATACCCGTAAAACTGTTCCAAAATTGCTCATACATCGGCAGATTCAACCCCATCGCCTCGCGCGTTTCCCAAAGCAGCTCATCTGTGACCGGAATGCCCACGCCTGAGAGCTTGATATACGCCGGATCGCCGTTCGAAAGGCGCAGCAGCAAGAACACGATGACACTGACCCCCAGCATGACGAGGATCATATTAAAAAACCTCTTCAGAACAAATTTCCCCATATTCCCTCCTATTCACCTTTATTGCCGAATTTCATGCGTTTTCAGCGCACAAGTACATCGCCGGACGCTGCCCTGCGGCATGTCCGGCGATCCTTGGCACTCTGGTTACTTGCTCTCAATATCCACCTGATTGTCCATCACATAGTAATCAAACGCATGCGCGTTGAAATTCTTGACGCGATGATTGGAAACGTAAAGATTTTCCGTGTACGCCAAGACAATATTGGTGCGCGCATCCAAGATGCGCTGCTGCGCCTCAAAGGCCATCTGATCCTGCTTGCCGTAATCCGCTTCCGTCGGCAGCGCCCGGGCGATCTCCTCCACCCGCTCGTCGTAGAAGTAATTGTAATAATTCTCGATGGCGTCCTTCACAAACGCCGTGCGAAGCCCCGCCAAGGGCCGCGTGTTGGTAGACGGCGAGAAGCTGGTAAAGCCAATGTCGTAGTCCCCTGCCGTAAACTTTTCTCGCGGCAACGTATCGTAGGTAACGATCTTCGTCGCGATGCCAAGCTTCTCAAAATCCGCCTGCATGGCCGTGGCAAAGCCCGGGATCTCGGCGCGCGAGGTGTAGCAAGAGATGGTGAGCGTCACCGTCTCGCCGTCCTTTTCCAAATGGCCGTCGCCGTTCTGATCCACATAGCCGTTATCCGCTAAGAGCTTTTTGGCACCCGCCGGATCGAAGGCCGGATACTGAAGCTCCCCCGAGCGATACGGCAGAGACGTGGGATAGAGGCACACGCCCTCGACGCCGACACCGCCAAGCACCGATTTGAGGTAGTTCTTCTTGTCCGCCGCCATGATGAGCGCCGTCCGCAAATTTTTATCTTTGAGGAACTTATTCTTTGTGTTGAAGAACACATAGGTGACCCTCATGCTAGGGCAGCGGCTGATGGTATACTTCGCCTTATCCGAAAAGAGCTGGAGATTTTTGCTGTCGATGTTGATCGAAGCGTCGATGTCTCCCGATTGCAGCGACATCATGCGCGTATCGGGATCGTTTAAGTAGCGGAAAGACACTTCATCTAATTTCGCCCGACCGCCCCAGTACTCGTCAAAGGCCGTGACCGTGACGGAAATATTCTCCGTAAATTCCTTGACCTTAAACGGCCCCGTTCCGGCGACGGTCTTGCGGAAGCCCTCCGGCCCCTCCGCTGCCTTCACGTCCACGATGGTGCAGTAGGGATCGCACAGCTCGTAGATGAGATCGGGACGCGCCTCCTTCGTGCGAATGGTCAGCACCTGCCCCGCCGCCTCCATCGTATCAATGGCCAAATTTGCCGGGCCGCGCTTATTCGTCGCAATGGAGCGCTCCAGCGACGCCTTCACCGCCTCCGCCGTCATGGGTGTCCCGGTGTGGAACTTCACGCCGTCGCGCAGGGTGATCTTCCATGTATGCTCATCCAGCATCTCCCATTTCGTCGCCAGCCACGGCGTGAGCACCATCTCATCGCTGACCCGAGCCAGCGTCTCGCCCAACCCGTAGCGTACCACGAACCAGCCGTCATAATCCTTATGCGGGTCGAGGGTCGTACTGAAGAGATTGACCCCCACCGTCATGACCTTCGCCGCCTTAGCGTCGGACGATCCCCCCGCGCCGGACGGCGCAGAGCCGCACCCGCTCAGTGCGAAGAGCGCCGCCGTCAAGAGTGCCATCAGGCAAAACACATGCCGTTTACTTTCCCAAAGACTTCTCATTTTTTGACCTCCTTAAAAAATCGACAGCCATTTTTACAGGGAAGCACTGATAAATTCAACACCGCCATCTTGGTGCATCTTTTCCGCCCTCTCTGCGTCGACAAATCCTCCGCATAGCCTTGCTATGCGTCCGGTTTCTCTCCTTGATAGGACGAAAAATCTGCACCAATCTGACG
>CAUULH010000186.1:0-3231 GCA_963545875.1 uncultured Ethanoligenens sp. | reverse complement strand
CTGCTCACCGCCACGGTAAACGGGCGGCCTGTGGATTCCACCATGCTGCCCGGGCCTACGCCGTTCAGGCGCTCATAGGGCATCAGCAGCATTGTGGAATCGCGGAAACCGACGACTTCGGCGGCCATCGGCTGCCCGCCGCCTTTCGGATAGATGCGGCAGACTTCACCGATGCGCACCGCCGGGCCGCTCGATTCCACCGTGAGCCCGGCCACATGCTCCACGCGCCCGCGGCTGACAGTCAGATCCGCCTCGCAGATCCGGTCAAGCGCTTTCTGAAGCCGCATGGATCTCACCTCCGTCGCTTTCCGGCGCGATGCCCGCTACCCGCATCGCTTTTTCAAACTGTGTATTCAGGCTGGCATCCACGCTGCCGGCATCGGTCTCAAGGATGCAGAGCCCATCGTCCGCCTTTTCGACGGGCCGCAGTTCAAGAGACTGCAGCCCATCGATCTGCTTTTTTAATTCGTCCAGATGCCGGGCGGCGATCGCACAGCCATAGGGGCTCGCGTGAAGGACCGCCTGATCGGCGCGGGCCACATGCGCGGCCGCCCGCGAAAAAAGATGGAGAAAGGCCTTATCACCGCGGTGGAATTCACGTTCCAGTACGGTGCGCGAGGCTTGCATGGCCCGCTCAGGAAGTGTATCGGAAAGACGCTTGGCTGCCGTTTTCGTCTGCTTCGAAAGCTTATTAAGCTCTTCTTCCAACGCAGCCCGCTCTTTTTTCGCTTCTTCAGCCGCGGCGGCCCGCTCCTTGCTCAGCGCGGTATGGAGACCTTCCGTATAGCCGTCGCGCAGGCCGCGCAGACGCGCGTCTTCAAAAGCTCTCTGTTCATCCGGAAAGTCTCCGTTGAGAAAGCCGTCTTCATATTTTCCTGATGCGCCGTTTTTCGGTTCCATCCCTGTTCCCCGCTTTCGATCCGCCTAAGCCAATGCCTTATACGTCCAACTCGCCGGACCCCTGAAGTCTGACATAGCGGCGGCGGGCCATTTCCTGAGCGTGCTCGATCTCCTCCGGCGGCAGCGGGCCGAGAAATTCGATCTCCCGCTCCACCGTCTCCCTCAGGTGTTTCGGCATCGCGTGGAAAAAAGCGTCCCGTCCTTCCGCCCGCAAGCCTTTCAAAGCGGCGGCAAGCTGTTTGACCGGCAGGTTTTTGAGCAGCTGCTGAAGCGGTCTTGCCGGCAGCGAAGCCAACTTTTCAAAAGACGGAACCTCGCCCTCTTTTTCCGACGGGATGTTTTTCAGGAGATCCTGCGCCTGCCGGACCACCTCTTCATCCACGGCGGGCACTTCCATTTGAGCGCCGACCGGCTCTTCTCCGCCCACCGGAGGCATCTCAGCCGCCTTCGGCGCGTCGGCGGCCGGTTCCGGCTCGTCCCACAGCGAAGCGAAGATCGGTACGGAGCGGTCGATGGGATACCCAAGAAGCTGCTCCGCCAGCGTAAAAGCGAATTCCTCCGCCTCCCGCCGAACGGCATCGTCTATTTCCCGCAGGGTACGCTCGTTCTTTTCCTGCGCTTCCCTGCGTTTTTTCGCCGCATCGGCGCGGAAACGCTCCCGTTCCGCCGTACTCTCTTTACGCCCCTGTTCGTGTCCAGCCTGTTCGCCGGTGGCAAGAGCTCCCGCCTTCGCTTCAAGATACCGGCGGCGCACGCGCCTTTCGACTTCGTTCTCGTGAAAAAGAAACACGACGCGCCGGGAAACGGCCGGATCGGCCTGCGCACCGCCAGACGGCGTATACGGCAGGCGATACGGGAGACCCGTGCGAACGCTTTCCCTTTTGTAGACGTTAGACAAGGATCTCATCCTTTCCGCCGCGTCCGATCACGATCTCGTTGGATTCTTCCAGCTTGCGGATGATCTGCACGATCTTCTGCTGGGCTTCTTCCACCTCGCTCAGGCGGATCGGGCCGAGAAACTCGATCTCCTCTTTGATGGTATCCTGCATACGTTTCGTCATGTTCTGATAGATCAAGTTGGTAACATCTTTATTGGCACCTTTGAGCGCCACCACCAGGTCTTTGGTGTTGACGTCACGCAGCACACGCTGGATGCTGCGTGAATCCAGATAGATGATATCCTCGAAAACGAACAGGCGGCGCTTGACTTCTTCGGAAAGCTCCGGGTCCATTTTGTTGAACTCGTCCAAAATATATTTTTCAGTCCCGCGATCCACCCGGTTGAGAATCTCAGCGATGGCCTTAATGCCGCCGACTTCGGTGAAGTTATCGCTTACAACGCTGGAGAGCTTGGTCTCCAGCAGCGTTTCCACCTGCTTGATGATCTCCGGCGAAGTGCGGTCCATCACGGCGATGCGGCGGGCAACGTCGATCTGCTTTTCCCTCGGGAGCTCCGCCAGAATGGCGGCCGCCTGATCCGGCGTCGTATAAAGAAGGATGAGTGCGATGGTCTGCGGATGCTCGTGCTGGATAAACGACAGCAGATGCTTTGGATCGGCTTTTTTCAAGAACTCGAAAGAATGAGCGTGTAAAGAATCGGTGATGCGGTTGATGAGCTGCGTGGCCTTGGACGTGCCGTATGCCTTTTCGAGCACCTGCTTGGCGTAATCGATGCCGCCTTCCGATATGTATTTTTGAGCAAGACAAAGTTCATAAAATTCGGAGAGCGTCGAGTTGATCTTATCGGCATCCACCTGCTGGATGGAGGCGACTTCGACCGTTAATGTCTCCACCTCGTCGTCTTTCAGATATTGGTAGAGCCTGGCCGCGCGCTCCGGTCCCAAAGAGATAATCACCAGAGCGGCCTTTGTTTTATTGTCCAGTTTGCTTTCCGAAGCTGCTTTTGGCATCGTTTTCACCTCTGCTGCTTAAAAGGTCAGAAAATTTCTCAGTTGTCTTTCAGCCAGTTGCGCAGCAGCTGCGCGACCAGCTCCGGTTTGTTGTCCGCGAAATCCTCGATCTGTTCTTTAACGGGATCCGGCGGGATATCATCCAGCTTTTTGTTGAGGTCCGGCCTCTTCTTTTTCTGCGTGTCCGCCTGCTCTTTGAGTTGCTCGGCAAGCAGGCGGGCTTTTTCCGCCTGCTGTTTTTTCTTGCGGCTTCTCAAAATAAAGAAAACGAGCATCGCCGCCAGAAAAACCACGGCCAAACCAATGGCGGCTATGATCGGCAGATTGCTGAGCACCGAGGCGGCCGAAGAAGATTTGGTGTTCTTTCCCGAGCCGGAAGAAGACGAAGAGGAAGCGAACTTTGCGAACTGGACGTTCACTT
>CAUULH010000185.1:0-3236 GCA_963545875.1 uncultured Ethanoligenens sp. | reverse complement strand
GCGCGCAGTCGGAATCCTCGATCTTCCGGTTCCCGGAGACATCGACCGTGGTGCGCGAGCCGGTGTTGGCGATATCCCAGATGTGCATGGTCTGGATATGGTCGCACACCTGCACGCAGCGCATGCACTTGATACATTTTGAAAAATCCCGGATGAGCGGGAAAGAAGCATCCCATCTGGAAACCGGCATCTCCCGTTTATAGGGCAGCTCCAGAATTCCCAGATCGTTTGAAAGCGACTGGAGATTGCAGTTGCCGCTCCGCGCACAGCTCGCGCAATAGCAGTCGTGCTGAGAGAGGATAAGCTCCACGTTGGTGCGGCGCGCCTCGCGCACGCGCGGGCTGTTCGTAAAGACGACCATGCCTTCTTTTACGCTGTTGCCGCGATCCCCGCAATCTCCACCAGGCAGACACGGCAGGCGCCGATCTCGTTGATGCCTTTCAGATAACAGAGCGTTGGGATATGTATGCCTTTGGAAGCGGCGGCCTCCAAAATGGTCGTGCCCTCTTTGACTTGTACGGGCATGCCGTTGATCGTCGCGTTTACCATTTTATCGACCGTCCCCCTTTGAAGATGCCGTACCCGAAGTGGTCGCACCGCAGGCAGCGGGAAGATTCCTGTTTGGCTTCCTCTTCCGTCATGCCGCACTCCGCCAGATCGAAATCGTCTTTTCGTTCCGCGGCCTCACGCTCAGGAAGATTCACGCGGCCGCAGGGCAGGCGGTCGTCTGAAGAAGCGTAAGGGATCTCCACATCCGAAACGATCTCGTGGTTGAAGCCCAGGAAAGCATCGATGTTGGCGGCCGCGACTTTTCCGGCGGCGATCGCCCGCACCACGGTGGACGGGCCGCTCACGCAGTCGCCTCCGGCAAACAGGCCGTCCGTGCCTTTTACCGTGGTGACCTGACCGGAGGAATCGGTCTGAAGCGTTCCCCGCCTGACGGGAATGCCGAACTGCTCGAACGGCCGGGAATCGATGAGCTGCCCCACGGCCACGATGACCGCGTCGCACGCGATGCGCTTTTCCGCTTCCTGCGCGTTGAAAGGCGACGGCCTTCCTCTCGAATCCGTCTTGCCGATGATCTGCGGCTTTACCCACAGAGCGGCCGCGTTTCCGGCGGCGTCCGTTTCGATGCGCAGCGGCACTTCGAGCTCCATGACCTCGCAGCCCTCGCCTTCCGCGCTCTGGATCTCCTCGGGCAGAGCGGTCATGTCGGCTTTGCGGCGGCGGTAGACGATGCTTACGGTCTTTGCGCCGAGGCGCACGGACGAACGGGCGGCATCCATCGCCACGTTACCGCCGCCGATGACCAGCACGCGCTTGCCCGCGAGATCCGGATAATGGCCGTTTCCGATGCCTCTTAACATCTCGACGGCCGAAACGACGCCCGGGCGGTCTTCGCCCTCGATGCCGAGCGGGCGGTTATCGTGCGCGCCGATGGCGATATAGACGGCGTCATAGTCGCTCGTGAGCTTCTGCATAGCGTTCACATCGCCCACATCCACGCCCGTTTCGACTTTCACGCCTGCGGCCAGAATGGCGTCGATATCATCCTGCAAGCGCTCGCGCGGCAGGCGATAACTGGGGATGCCGTAGCGCAGCATCCCGCCGAGCTTGGGCTGTTTTTCAAAAACGGTGACCTGATGGCCCATCAGCGTAAGATAGTAAGCCGCGCTGAGCCCGCTCGGCCCGCCGCCCACCACGGCCACATGCTTGTTCGTGTCAGGCGCACACGCCGGGACCGGCACTTTGCCCGCGTGGTCCACGGCAAAGCGTTTGAGCCCGCGGATATTTACCGAATTATCGATCATATTGCGGCGGCACCTGGCCTCGCACGGATGCTCGCAGACAAAACCGCAGGCCGTCGGGAACGGGTTGTCTTTGCGGATAAGGCGCACGGCGTCGGCAAAACGCCCGGCGTTCACCAGCGCCACATAGCCCGGGATATCCACACCCGCCGGGCAGAGCGCCACGCACGGCACCGGCTGATCCAAACCGCAGGTGCAGCGCCCGTGCTCGATATGTTCGATATAATCATTGCGGAAACCATGTACGCCTTTGAGCACCATATTGGCGGCTTCCCAGCCGATGGCGCAGTCTGCGGAAGACGAGATGACGCGCGCCGTGCGCTCGATGAGCGCCAGCGTATCCATATCGGCGCGCTGGTCAAGGACATCTTCGAGCAGGTTTTCGAGCTGCGCCAGGCCGATGCGGCAGGGAACGCATTTGCCGCAGGTCTGCGCGCGGCAGAATTTCAAAAAAGAAACCGCCATGTCTACCGGACATAGACCTGGCGGGCTGGCAATGATACGCCGTTCCAGATCGCGGTACAAAGTTTCGACGACTCTTTGCGCGCGGTCGGGCGTCACAACTTCCAATCGGCTCATACTTTTCATTCCTCCGGCATGTTTTCAGCAAAAAGCGGGGGAACCAGCCGATGCCGATCCCCTTTGCTAATAGCATAGCACGGATTCGAATATCGATGCTGAATTTTTTCACAAAAACGGCTTGCATTTTGTTGAAATTTTATGCAATAATCTGTGTATATTAGCCAATTTTGCTTTTTTGAAAGGGTACCGGTTCAACGGACGCCCGCCTTTCACGCTGTCCTCATCCAAACGGACGAGCCGGTCTTCCTCAGGGCTTTTGCGCCTGGAACTGCTGCTGCATGCCCATGATCTGGGCCTGATCGGCCATCTTGAGCGGAAACCAGTTGCGTTTTTGCATCTCGACATAGAGTTCGTATAAGATCTCTTCTTCTTCGCGCATCAGGTCGAGCCATTCCGTCCGGATATTGAGCGTAAAGCTCTCGGAAGCATGAACGCTGTAAAGGTTCGCCATCGCCTTCTGCGTCAGCGTGGCATCCTCGAGGATTTCCTTATCTCCCCATGCGTTGTGAGAATTATTTTCAAGCGGCATCGATCTTCCTCCCGTTTCAATTGAGGCTCTGCATCATGCGGGTGAAATGTTCCTGATGATGAGCCGAGATCTGCTCGAATTTCGCCTTGAGCTGCGGGTCGGTGCAGGCGCCGGACAGCGACACGTATTTTTTGACGAGCGCCAGCTCATAGGTCATCAGTTCATGATAAGCGTCCAGTTCTTCCGCGGTCATAGAAGCCATGCCTTTTCCCCCTTTTTGGATTTCTTTCTCTATTTTGGCTCTCCGGCGGCGAGATATACCGCCCGCGCCGCGGCGCCGCAAAAAAAATCCCGCCTTCGGGGCGGGAAAAAGAAAA
>CAUULH010000184.1:0-3249 GCA_963545875.1 uncultured Ethanoligenens sp. | reverse complement strand
AAAAAACAGCCGTCGGTCCTGCCGCGGCATCCGAAGGATTCGGAGGATGGAAATGCTCAAATACAGAAATGCCACGCCGGACGGCGCTTATGATCTGCTTTTCAAAGAATGCGAAGCGCGCCGGCGGGTGGAGGCCCGTTTATCGGATCTTTTTCGCAAACACGGCTTCAACGAAGTCATCACGCCGTCGCTGGAGTTTCTCGATGTTTTCCGCGATTCCACGATGGACGATGAATATATGTATAAACTCATCGACCAAAGAGGCCGCATCCTGGTCTTGCGGCCGGACAATACGACGCCTATCGCCCGCGTGGTGGCCACCAAGCTGAAAGGGTTTGCGCCGCCGCTTTGTCTGTTTTATAATCAGAGCGTGTTCCGCGTCAGCCCCTCCATGACAGGCAGACGCGACGAGATCGCCCAGTGCGGGGTTGAGCTCATCGGCGTGGGCGGGCAGAGGGCGGATGTAGAAGCTGTTTCCACCGCTATCGAAGCGCTTGAGAGCGTGGCGCCGGCATCCCGCTTTGAGATCGGCCATGTGGGCTTTTATCAGGCGCTCACGGATGGGCTTCCGGTCACGGAAGAGGTGAAAGAGCGGCTCCGTTCGCTCATTGATTCCAAGAACGACGCCGCCATCGCGCCGCTTCTCGCGCCGTACAGCATCCCGGATACCGTTGTCCGGGCGCTTTCCGAGCTTCCTCATCTTTTTGGAGGGCCGGAAGTGCTCGAAAAGGCGCTTGCCGTCGCGCCCAACGATGAAGCGGTCGCCACGGTCCGGTATCTCAAGAAGATCTATGAGACGCTCTGCGGCATGGGCTGGGAAAAACACATCATGCTCGATCTCGGCCTCGTGCAGAGCATCGACTACTATACAGGCGTCGTTTTCAAAGGCTATATGCACGGCTCCGGCGAGCCGGTGCTGTTCGGCGGCCGGTATGACGAGCTTTACGCAAAATTCGGCGCGCCGATGCCGGCCACCGGCTTTGCGCTGAACGCCGACGCCATCGCCCGCGCCGGTCAGCCCGCCGAACATTCCGAGCGGACGGATGCCCTCGTTTTTTATTCTTCGGGCTTTGCCAAAAAAGCTTTTGCCCGCAGAGAAGAACGGATCGCCTCCGGGCTCTCCTGCGAGATCAGCCTTTTCGATACGCTCGAAGAAACGGAAGCATACGCGAGGAAAAAAGGCATCCGCTGGCTGGACGTCGTATCGGAAAAGATTCAGACACTGGAGGTGAAGGCATGAAGCCCATTCGCATCGCGCTGACAAAAGGCCGCCTGGAAAAAGATACCGTGGGTATGCTCCAGGAGATGGGCTATGACTGCGAGCCGCTCATCAACAAAGGCCGAAAGCTGATCTTTGCTTTGCCGGACAGCAATCTCGAGATCGTGCTCGTCAAAGCGGCGGATGTCATCACCTATGTGGAGCACGGCGTCTGCGATATCGGCATCGTCGGCAAGGATACCATTTTGGAGAACGGCCACAGCTTTTACGAAGTGTACGATCTCGGCTTCGGCCGCTGCAAATTCGCGCTGGCAGGCCCAAAGGGCAGATCTTTTTACACCGGCTACCGCGCCAAGTGCATCGCGACCAAATACCCGAAGATCGCCCGCCGCTTTTTTGACGGCAAGGGCATGGATGTGGAGATCATCAAGATCGAGGGCTCGGTCGAACTCGCGCCGATCCTTGGGCTGTCGGACGCCATCGTGGATATCGTGGAAACCGGAACGACTCTGCGTGAGAACGGGCTGGAAGTTATCGAGGACATCTGCCCGATCTCCGCACGGCTCATCGTCAATATCCCGAGTATGAAACTGAAAAAAGAACCGATCGAATCGTTCGTCCGCCAGGTAAAGGCGGTCAGAGAGGGGAAATCATCGTGAAAATGCTGATGGCCGACGGCAAAAAAGAATGGGAACTGCTTTCCGCTATGCGCGGACGCAATCAGGCGATCGATGAAAGAGTGACGCAGACGGTCAAGGGCATCCTTTCGGAAGTGCAGACGCGCGGCGACGAGGCGGTGCGCGATTTTACCGAGAAATTCGACGGCAAGCGGCCCGAAAAGCTGGAACTCGATGTTTCCGAGCTCGACGCGGCCTACCGGTCGGTTCCGGAAGCGTTCCGCGCGGCGATGATGCGTGCGGCTGAGAACATCCGCGATTTTCATGAGAGACAGAAACGTGAAGGCTTCATCGTCACAAGGCCGGACGGCACCGTGATGGGGCAGCGTATCCGCGGGCTCGCCCGCGTCGGGCTGTATGTACCGGGCGGCAAGGCGGCCTATCCGTCTTCCGTGCTGATGAACGCCATCCCCGCCAAAGTGGCCGGCGTAAAAGAACTGATCATGGTGACGCCACCGGGAAAAGACGGAAAAGTCAATCCGTACATCCTTGCCGCGGCCAAGATCGCCGGCGTGGACCGTGTCTTTGCCGTCGGAGGCGCACAGGCTGTCGCTGCTCTTGCCTACGGTACGGCTTCCATCCCGCGGGTGGATAAGATCGTGGGGCCTGGCAACATCTTCGTCGCGACCGCCAAGCGCCTTGTCTTCGGCCTTGTGGATATCGACATGATCGCCGGCCCGAGCGAGATCCTCGTGGTGGCGGACGAAACGGCCGACCCCGTTTATCTCGCGGCGGACCTGATGTCTCAGGCGGAGCACGACCCGATGGCCTCCGCCGTGCTGGTCACCATCTCCAAAGAGCTGGCCGAGCGCACGTTTGCCGAGATCGACAAACAGAAGGCTTCGCTTTCCCGCAAAGAGATCATCGAGCGGTCGCTCGCTGATTTCGGCGCGGCCGTCGTCTGCAAAGATCTTTCCGCGTGCCTTGATTTTGCCAACGCCGTGGCGCCGGAGCATCTGGAACTGATGGTGCACCAGCCGATGCACTGGCTCGGCATGGTGGAGAACGCCGGTTCCGTCTTTTTGGGCCGCTATTCGCCGGAACCGCTGGGCGATTATTTCGCCGGCCCGAACCACGTTCTGCCCACGGGCGGCACGGCGCGTTTCTTCTCGCCGCTCTCGGTGGATACTTTTATCAAGAAATCCAGTTTCACTTACTATTCCCGCGAGGCATTGCAAGCCGGGAAAGACGATATCATTACCATCGCGGAGGCGGAAGGCCTGACGGCTCATGCCAATTCCATCAAAGTGAGGTTTGACCGATGAATCTGATCAGCCGGAAGCTGGCCCGCTTGGAACCTTACGACCCGGAGATCGCTTTGGGCGGCATCCATATGGACGCCAACGAAAGTTT
>CAUULH010000183.1:0-3313 GCA_963545875.1 uncultured Ethanoligenens sp. | reverse complement strand
TATGGTCGAAGAAATGCTTTCACCCAAAAAGCTGCCTGCTTCCAGGCACGACCTCCCGCTCATCAAAGATGTGCGTCTCTTCTTCAACACGGTCTCGAACGCGGTAAAAGTCATGCAGCGTTCCGGTATCGAGGCGGAGAGCACCAAGCGTGAATATGAGGATTACATCGAATACGTGGTGCGCATCCCCAAACGAAAACGGGAAAGTGCCTGATGTCCGTTCAACATAGATAGAGCAAAGGGCCGTGCAGATTCGCACGGCCCTTTTGTTTCACGTGAAACAGCGAAAAAAGGAGGGAAAATCTTTCTTTTACAGCCCTATAATGCTATAATAAAAGGGTAACGAACGAAGCACAGCCTAAAAATAAAGAAAAAAGGCAAAAGGGAGGAACGGCAGTTGGGCAAAGTGATTGCCATCGCGAACCAGAAGGGCGGTGTGGGAAAGACCACAACAGCCGTCAACCTGGCCGCGGCGCTGGGCGATCTGGGGCGCCATGTGCTGCTCACGGATATCGACCCGCAGGGGAACGCCACCAGCGGCATGGGCGTCAACAAGCGCAAACTGGAGGCTTCCACCTATCAGCTTCTAATTGGGGAAGCAACGGCGCCGGATGTCCGGCAGAAGACAAAATTCGCCGGCGTGGATATCCTGCCGGCGAATATCACGCTGGCGGGCGCGGAGATCGAGCTCGTCGATACCGAGCACCGCGAGACCAGGCTCAAGCATGCGCTGCTGTCCATTCGGGAAGAATACGATTATCTGCTGGTGGACTGCCCGCCGTCGCTCGGCCTCATTACGCTGAACGCCCTGACGGCCGCCGATACGCTGCTCATTCCCGCACAGTGCGAATATTATGCCCTCGAGGGGCTTTCACAGCTTGTGGCCACGGTGCGGACAGTCAAACATCTGTATAATCCGTCGATTGAGATCGAGGGCGTATTGCTCACGATGTACGACGGCCGCCTGAACCTCACGGTCCAGGTCGTGCAGGAGATCAAGAAATTCTTCCCCCGCAAGGTCTATCACACGGTCATCCCGCGAAACGTGCGCATTTCGGAGGCGCCCAGTTTCGGCCAGCCGGTGATGTATTATGACCGCCATTCCAAGGGGAGCGAGTCTTACCGGCAGCTTGCCCGGGAGATCGACGGGCAGAATGAAGGAAGGGCTGCCGTATGAAGCGTGGATTGGGAAAAGGGCTGGATGCTCTTTTTGCGGATAACGCGGCCGAAGAAGACGTCACGCCGGTAAAGCTGCGCCTTTCGGAGATCGAGCCGAACAGCGGCCAGCCCCGCCGGGCGTTCAATGAAGAGGCGCTCTCACAGCTGGCGGATTCGATCCGGGCCCACGGCGTCCTTCAGCCGCTCGTAGTGCGGCCGATCCCGGGTACGGGGACTTATCAGCTCGTTGCCGGCGAACGGAGATGGCGCGCGGCCCGGATGGCGGGGCTGACGGATGTGCCGGTCATCATCCGCGAGATGGACGATGCCGCCGTGATGGAAGTGGCGCTCATCGAAAATCTTCAGCGGGAAGACCTCAACCCGATGGAAGAAGCGCAGGGCTTTTCCACGCTGATGGAATCCTACGGTCTCACGCAGGACGAAGTGGCTGAGCGTGTCGGCAAGTCGCGCCCGGCGGTGGCCAATACGCTGAGGCTTTTGGGCCTGCCGGAAGAAGTCCGCGGGATGGTAAGCGGGAAAAAGCTCTCGCAGGGCCATGCCCGCGCGCTTTTAGGGCTGGAAAAGCCGGAAACGATGTGCGCGTTTGCCAGGCTTACCGTTCAGAAAGGTCTTTCCGTGAGAGAGCTGGAGCGGCTGGTCAAGAGGCAGGGAAAAGAGCGATCAGCCAGGCCCGCGCCCGGGCTTCCCAGCGTGTTCGCGCTGGAAGCGGAGCGGAGCCTGAGCGATTATTTCGGGCGAAAAGTGAGTGTTTCCGAGAAAAAGGGGAAGGGGACGCTTTCCCTTGAATATACCGATGAAGATGATCTGCACGAGCTGGTAAAACGGCTTGTAAAAGAGTAGTTTTGCCGCCGCGGAAAAGAAAAGGAAGAAAAATCATGCTGGATATCAAAGAGATCCGAAAAGACCCCGAGCGCGTCAAAAAAGGGATCGCTTCGCGCCATAAAAAAGTGGATATCGACGCCATTCTGAAAGTGGACGACGAGCGCCGCGACCTTATTTTGGCGACCGATGCTATGAAAGCGGAGCAGAATCAGGCGAGCAAAAAGATCCCGGCGCTCAAAAAAGCGGGCAAAAAAGAGGAAGCCGACGCTCTGCTCGCGGAGATGAAAGAGCTTTCTGAAAAGATCAAAGAAAACGACGCGAAACTGCGCGAGGCGGAAGATTCCCTGCGCGCGAAGATTCTGACCGTCCCAAATCTGCCGCACGAGAGCGTGCCGGAGGGCAAAGACGACAGCGAAAATGTGGAAAAGCGCCGCGTCGGTAAACCGCGCGATTTCGGTTTCGCGCCTAAGGCGCATTGGGACCTCGGCAAAGATCTGGATATTCTCGACCCGGACCGCGCCGCCAAGGTGACGGGCGCTCGCTTTCATTTTTACCGCGGGCTCGGCGCCCGGCTGGAGCGTTCCGTCGTCAATTATTACCTCAATCTGCACACGGCGAACGGGTATACGGAGATCATCCCGCCGTTTCTGGTCAACCGCGCGTCCATGACGGGCACAGGCCAGCTCCCCAAATTTGAAGAAGACGCGTTCCACGTGGAAAAAGAGGACTTCTTCCTGATTCCGACGGCGGAAGTGCCGGTCACCAACCTGTATCGGGACGAGATCTTAGACGGCAAAAAGCTGCCGCTGAAATACTGCGCTTATTCCGCCTGCTTCCGCGAGGAAGCCGGTTCCGCCGGGCGCGATACGCGCGGGCTCATCCGCCAGCACCAGTTCAATAAAGTTGAAATGGTCAAATTCGTGCGGCCGGAAACGTCGTACGACGAGCTCGAAGATTTGACGGCCGAAGCGGAGCGCGGTTTACAGGGGCTCGGTCTGCCGTATCGCGTGGTGACGCTTTGCACGGGCGACATCGGTTTTTCGGCGGCAAAGACCTACGATATCGAAGTCTGGATGCCGTCCTATAACCGTTATGTGGAGATCTCCTCCTGCTCGAACTGCGGGGATTTCCAGGCCCGGCGCGCGTCCATCCGCTTTAAAGACGGCCCGAAAGACAAGGCTCGCTTCGTGCACACGCTGAACGGCTCGGGCCTCGCCGTTGGCCGCACCGTGGCCGCCATCCTCGAAAATTATCAGAATGAGGACGGCTCCGTCACCGTGCCGGAAGCTCTGCGCGGCTTCATGGGGACCGA
>CAUULH010000182.1:0-3357 GCA_963545875.1 uncultured Ethanoligenens sp. | reverse complement strand
GGATCGACGAGACCCCGCGGATCGCGGGCGCCGCCGCGCAGGGCGAGCTGAGCGTCCGTGGGAAAGAGGACGCGTTCAGCGGCGGCTACCGGGATATCGTCCACGCCGTCAATTCGTTCTTAGACGCGGTGGAAACGCCGATCAGTCGGATTATGTCGCTTTTGCAGGCGATCGCCGGTTCACAGTTCGGAAAAGTCGTCGAGGGCGAGTATTACGGGCAGTTCAAGGTGCTCGTCGATGCGGCGAACCAGACCTCTCTATTCTTGAAAAAGCTGATCGCGGAGATCTCGGGCGTCATCGTCCGGATGTCGTCCGGCGATTTCAGCATGGAAGCGGTCCCCTCTTACAAAGGCGATTTTCAGGCGCTCTCCTCCGCGCTGAATACCATTCTGGATTCACTCAACGAGCTTTTGGGCAATGTTCGGGAAACGGCCGAGCAAGTGTCCTCCGGGGCGGCGCAGGTCTCTCAGGGAAGCCAGTCGCTTTCTCAGGGCACGACGGAGCAGGCCAGCACCATCGAAGAGCTTTCCGCTTCCGCAAACGAGATCGCCGCGCACACGAAACAGAACGCGCGGGATGCCGGCAAGGCGAGCCAACTTGCGCTGACGGTCAAGAAGAGCGCGGAAGAGGGCAACCGGAAGATGAGCGAGATGCTGGATTCGATGACGGAGATCAGCGAGGCGTCGAAGAACATTTCCAAGATCATCAAAGTCATCGACGACATCGCGTTCCAGACGAATATCCTGTCGCTGAACGCGGCGGTGGAAGCCGCCCGCGCGGGCAGCTACGGCAAAGGCTTCGCGGTCGTAGCGGAAGAAGTCCGCAATCTGGCCGCCAAGAGCGCCAACGCCGCCCAAAAGACGACGGACCTGATCGAAAGCACGGTCAGCAAAGTGGGCAGCGGCCTTCAGATCGCGGACAACACGGCCAAAGTGTTTGCCGATATTTCCGGCGGCATCAACCAGATGACGTCGCTGGTGAAGGAGATCACCGCGGCTTCCGACACGCAGTCGAACGACATCGAGCAAGTCAATACCGGTCTCGAGCAGGTGTCTGCCGTCATTCAAACGAACTCCGCGACGGCCGAGGAGAGCGCGGCCGCGAGCGAGGAGCTTGCGGGCCAGTCGGATATGCTGAAAGAGGATGTGAAGAAATTCACGCTTCGCTCTTAAAAGCGCCCGTTCGCGCGTTTCTTTAAAAGAAAAGCTCCGCACTGATAAAAAATCAGCGCGGAGCTTTTTTTAAAGCTTTCAAAATTTTCAGAGCTCGCTGCGGCCTTCCAGCGCGCGGGAGAGCGTGATCTCGTCGGCATATTCGAGCTCGCCGCCGATGGGGATGCCGTAGGCGATGCGCGTCGCTTTCACGCCGAGCGGCTTGATGAGACGCGCGATATAGAGCGCGGTGGCCTCGCCTTCCACATCCGGGTTGGTGGCGAGGATGACCTCTTTGGCACCTTTGGAGACGCGGGAGAGCAAGTCTTTGATATGGAGCTGCTCCGGGCCGATGCCGTCCATCGGCGAGATGACGCCGTGGAGTACATGGTAGACGCCGCGGTAATCCCGCGTGCGCTCAAAAGCCACCACGTCGCGCGGGTCCTCCACCACGCAGATGGTGCCGTGGTCGCGCGCCGCGTCGGCGCAGATGGGGCAGATCTCGTCGGCCGTCAGGTTCCGGCAGATCTTGCAGGTGTGCATCTGCGTTTTGGCGTTTACGATGGCGTCCGCAAACGCCTTGGCCTGTTCTTCCGAGCCGCCGAGCACAAAAAAGGCCAGCCGCTGGGCCGTTTTACGGCCGATGCCCGGCAGGCGCTCGAACTGCTCGATGAGCTTGGACAGCGGCGCGGCATAATAGGCCATCAGGTCTTCCCCTTCCCGTTTTTATGTAGAGAGGCCGTTTTTCTGCAAAAACGAAACGATGAGCCGCCGGTATCCCGGGTCGGGGAACTCGCGGTCGAAAAGCACGGTGAGCATCTCGGGCGGCGGCACGAGTTTCACCTCGTCCACTTCTTCCTTCTGCATCACGATGTCGCCGAGTGAAAAATCGAAACGGCTCGTCCACACGTCGAAAAAACACGGCGGCCGCTTGACGCGCGCCAGCTTGTGCAGGGAATCCGGCGGAAGCGGGAGCCCGACTTCTTCTTCCACCTCGCGCAGGGCGGCGTCGAGGCTTTTTTCGCCGGCCTGCACGCCGCCGCCCGTGATGTCCCATTTTCCGGGGAAGATGCGCTTGCTCATCGAACGCTTCTGCAAAAGAAAGAGCCCGTCTTTCCGGTAGATGAATACATGCACGGCCAGCATAAATTCGCCGTTTTCCAACACATGGCCGCGCGGCGCCACCCGGCCGGTCGGCCGGCCGTCGCCGTCGCGGATGTCGATCTTTTCCATTACATCATGCCGGGCAGGTTCATGCCGCCGGTGATCTTTTCCATCTCCTGGCCGGCGTCCGAGTCCACCGTGTGGATGGCCTCGTTCACGCCCGCTACCACGAGGTCCTCAAGCATTTCAAGGTCGTCCGGGTCAACGGCTTCCGGTTTGATCTTGAAAGAGAGGATCTCCCGCTTGCCGTTGATGTGCACTTCCACCATGCCGCCGCCGGATGTGACGGTATATTCCTTCGTTTCAAGCTCTTCCTGCGTTTTGCGGATGGTCTCCTGCATCTTCTGGGCCTGCTTGAGCATGCTGTTCATGTTCGAGGGGCCGCCGCCGTAGCCTTTTGGCAGTCTTGCTTTCATCTTGTTATCCTCCGTACCGTATGAGATTCAGGCGGGACCGGCGCCGGGTTTTCCCGGGCCGGTCTTTTCTTCTACCGGGACGCCGCCGTCCATCGCACTGCGCAGCAGCGCATCAAACGGGTCGTCCTTTTTTTCTTCTTTGGCCGCGCGCAGGCTGGATTTAAAAACGCCTACGCGGTAGGGCTTTCCCGTCGCCGCGCGAATCGCTTCGATGAGCGGTTTCTGGTGGAGCGGCGTGCGGATGAGTTCCGCAAACATCGAGTTGGCCGCATCCACCAGCACGTGGTTCCCGCGCACCACGGCGGTCGATTTGTTCAAGACTCCGCCGAGCGGCGGGTCGAGTTTGGCAAGCTCTTTCAAGACTTCCGGCCAGCAGGAAAGCGGAACGGCTGGTTCTTCCGGCTCTTTTTTCCGCTCCGCGCCGCGGGAAGGAGCGGGTCCCGCCTCGCTTGCCGGAGGCGAATCGCCCGGATCGTCTTTTTCGACCGCCGCGCTTTTCTCTTTTCCTCGTTTCGGTGCCGTTTCATGTGACGGAGAAATAGATCCCGCCGGCAAAGAGGGATCTTCCTCAGGCATCTTTGCCGCGGGCACGGGGAGAGCGGCGCGCGGCAAAGCGCCGGCGCGCA
>CAUULH010000181.1:0-3363 GCA_963545875.1 uncultured Ethanoligenens sp. | reverse complement strand
AAACACCAAACTGCGCTCAGGTGAGCTCAGCGCGGACGAATGGGTCCGGCTGGCCGAAGCGGCCGATACGCTCTCTCACGCCAAGCTGTACTTCGACGATACGTCCGGCATCACGGTGCCGGAGATCAAAGCGCGCTGCCGCCGCCTGCGCGACCTCGACCTCGTCGTCATCGACTATTTACAGCTCATGTCCTCGCCGCGCCATATCGAGAACCGCGTGCAGGAAGTTTCGGAGATGACCCGGAATCTCAAGATCATGGCCAAAGACCTCGATGTTCCGGTGCTCACGCTCTCCCAGCTCTCCCGCGGCACCGAATCGCGCACGGGCCATCGCCCGCAGCTTTCCGATCTGCGCGAGTCCGGCTCCATCGAGCAGGACGCGGATATCGTCCTTTTCCTCTACCGCGAGGATTATTACGAGCAGAACGAGGACAACCATAATCAGGCCACCTGCATCATCGGCAAGAACCGCCACGGCAGTACGGGGGACGTGCCGCTGCACTGGGACGGCGCCTATACGGAGTTCACCTCGATGGAGCGCACGCATGAGAGCGGCTGAAACGGTCGAACGCTATGACATGCTGCCGCGCGGGAGCGCCGTTCTGGCGGCTTTTTCCGGCGGGGCGGATTCTTCGGCGCTGCTGCATTTTCTCTGCTCGGTTCGGGGAAAACGGGGCCTGCGGGTCTTTGCCGCGCATGTGAACCACGGCCTGCGCGGCGCGGAGGCGGACCGCGACGAGGCGTTCGTCCGCGGCGTGTGCCGGGCATGGGGCGTGCCGCTTTTTGCGGCGCGCGTGAATGTTCGCGCCGAAGCGGAAAAGACCGGCGAATCCGAAGAGCTCTGCGGCCGCCGCCTGCGGTACGCTTTTTTTGAAAAAACGGCGGCGGCGCTCGGCGCGCGCATCGCCACGGCGCACACGCTGAGCGACTGCGTGGAGACGATCTTATTCAACCTCGCGCGGGGCACGGGGCTCTCGGGGCTCTGCGGTATCCCGCCCGTGCGCGGGAACATCGTCCGCCCGCTCATCGAGACGACGCGAGCCGAAGTCGAAGCCTACTGCCGCGAGAACGGTCTCGATTTTGTGACGGACAGCACCAATTTTTCCCGCGTTTACGGGCGCAACCGCGTCCGGCTGGATGTCGTGCCCGCCCTGCGGACGATCAACCCGTCGCTCGAAAAGGCGGTCCTGCGCGAGATCCGGCTTTTTGCGGCGGACGAGGCTTTTCTGCGCGGCGAAACGGAAAAACTGCTGGCCCGCGCCGCCGTGCCGGACGGTTAGTGCGCCGATGTGCTCGCCGCCTCGCCGCTCTGCGGCAGGGCGCTCGAGCTCGCGGCCCGAAAAGCGACCGGCATCCCGCCGGAAGCCGTTCATGTTCAGGAACTGGCGGCTCTGGTGCGCGAAAAACGAGGCGCTCCGCGCTTGAAGGGCGGCTGGCAGGTTTTTTGCCGCCAAGGCGTTCTGACTTTTCAAAAAAAACCGCCCGCAAAACCCGCCGCGCCGGAAAGCCGGCCGCTCGCGCCCGGCACCTTCGCTTTTGGCCCCGTGCAGTTCACGGCGGAGCGGGTCTTTCTGTCAGATGTAAAAAAATTTGAAAATTTTTGTTTCCCGCCTTTCCACAATGCGGTGGATTGTGATAAAATAAGCGGTACAGTCGTTCTCCGCACGAGAGAACCAGGCGATGCCTATCATCCGGCCGGGCGGAAAGTGGGCAAGACGCTCAAAAAACTGATGAATGAAGCGGGCGTCCCGCCGTCGGCCCGTCCATTTGTTCCCGTCGTGGCGGATGAAAAAGGAATCGTCTGGGCGGGCGGCTTCGGCCCGGATGCGCGGTGTGTGCCGGACGCGCGTACCCGTGCCGTATGGCTCTTTATATATCAGAAGGCAGAAGGAGAAAACGGATGACGGAAGATATCGAACGGGTGCTTTATACAAAAGAACAGATCGCGGCGCGCGTACAGGAGATCGGTGCGCGTATCGGGGAAGACTATGAGGGGAAAAACCTGATGCTCATCGCGGCGCTGAAAGGCGCGTTTCTGTTCGCCGCCGATCTGTCCCGTGCGATCAGCCTGCCGCTGACGGTGGATTTCGTTTCCCTTTCGAGCTACGGGAACGGGACGGAGAGCGGCGTGCTCCATGTGCGCAAAGCGCTGGACCAGTCGCCGGAAGGGCTCGACGTGCTCGTGGTGGAAGATATCGTGGACAGCGGGCGAACGCTCGCCTATATGAAGGACAGGCTGCTCGCCCAGCGGGCGAACAGCGTGGCCATCTGCACGCTGTTCGATAAGCCGTCCGGGCGGAAGGTCCCGCTCGTCCCGGAATATGCGGGCTTTACCGTGCCGGATGCTTTTTTGGTCGGCTACGGCATGGATTACGCGGAGAAGTACCGCAATCTGCCGTACGTGGGCATCCTCAAACCCGAAGTTTACGGCGGCATAAAATAGAAGAACGCTGGTTTTTTTTCTGCCGACCGTGTATAATAAAAGAAGCCCCGCAGGCAGGCGGCCGCCGGCCGGCCGCCCGCAGGGATAAGCAATCAAGCGCAGAGGAACCGCAGATGCGGTTTCCCGTCCGGCCGGAAAGATAACGCCCGGCAACAGGGAGTGAGTTTTATTGAGCAAAAAGTTTCGCGTTCGCGGCGCATGGGTATATTTGGTTCTCTTTATGGTGCTGGTGGGGCTTCTTTTTGCCTTGGAGCAGAGCCAGCCGCAGGAGAAGAAACTGTATTATTCCACCGTGGTGGGCTATTTTGAGGATGATCAGGTCTCCAATTTCACATTGGATCTCGGCAGCGGTGAACTGATCGCCAAAACGAAGAGCGGGCAGAATATTAAATATACGGTTCCGAATATCGATCTCTTCGTATCGGAGATCCAGCCGCTCGTCAACGATTACAATACGAAAAATCCGGACAGCCGCATTACTTACGACTATATTCAGGCATGGCAGGCTCCGTGGTGGCTCAGCTACCTGCCGTTCTTCCTGCTGTGCGTCGTTATGATCGTCTTTTGGATCTTCATGCTCAATCAGGCGGGCGGTGCTGGCGGCGGCAAAGTCATGTCGTTCGGCAAGGCTCGAGTGAAACAGGCGAGCGATGAGAAGCGTAAGACCACTTTTGCCGATGTGGCGGGCGCCGACGAGGAAAAAGAAGAACTGAAGGAGATCGTGGATTTCCTCAAAAATCCGCATAAGTTCAATGAGCTCGGTGCGCGCATCCCGAAAGGCGTGCTGCTTGTGGGCCCTCCGGGTACCGGCAAGACCCTGCTCGCCAAAGCTGTGGCGGGTGAAGCGGGCGTGCCGTTCTTTTCGATTTCGGGTTCCGATTTCGTGGAAATGTTTGTCGGCGTGGGCGCGTCGCGTGTCC
>CAUULH010000180.1:0-3376 GCA_963545875.1 uncultured Ethanoligenens sp. | reverse complement strand
TAGCCTTCACCGCATTCACCGAAAGCGGTGCCCGGCACGACTGCGATCTTCTTTTCATACAAAAGACGTTTGCAGAATTCTTCCGAAGAGAGCCCGGAGGCTTTGATGGAAGGGAAGACATAGAAAGCTCCGCGAGGCTCAAAGCAGGTCAGTCCCGCGCGGTTGAGCGCGTCCACGATGAAGCGGCGGCGCATATCGTATTCGTCTACCATGCGGGCGATATCGTCGTCGCCGTTGCGAAGGGCTTCCACGGCCGCGTACTGGCTCGTGGTGGGCGCGCACATCACGGCGTATTGGTGGATCTTGTGCATGCAGCCGATGATCTCCTCCGGGCCGCAGGCATAGCCGAGCCGCCAGCCGGTCATGGCGTAGGCTTTCGAGAAACCGCTTACCAGGATCGTGCGCTCGCGCATCCCGTCGAGCGAGGCGATGGAGATATGTTTGTCGCCGTAGGTGAGTTCCCCGTAGATCTCATCGGAGAGCACGCAGATATTCGTATCTCTCAGCACATCGGCGATGGCTTCGAGGTCCTCGCGGCGCATCACGGCGCCCGTCGGATTGTTTGGGTAGGGAAGGACGAGCAGCTTGGTGCGCGGCGTGATGGCGGCGCGGAGCGCGTCCGGTGTCAGACGGAACTGGTCTTCCGCCCGGGTCCTGAGCTTTACGGGCACGCCGCCGGCCAGCACCGTCAGCGGATAGTAGCAGACGAAGCTCGGTTCCGGGATGATGACCTCGTCGCCCGGATCGACCAATGCGCGCAGACAGATGTCGATGGCCTCACTGCCGCCTACGGTCACGATGGTCTCGGTCTTGGGGCTGTATTCGAGGTGGAATCGGCGGCTGAGATACCGGCAGATCTCCTGCCTGAGCTCAAAAAGACCGTCGTTGGAGGTATAGTGCGTGCGGCCCTTTTCCAATGAATACACGCCGGCGCTGCGGATATGCCACGGCGTGACGAAATCCGGCTCGCCGACACCGAGTGAGATGACGCCGTCCATCTCCTGCACCAGATCGAAGAACTTGCGGATGCCGGAAGGGCGGATATCGAGCGCTTTTTTCGCCAGCAGATTCTGATAGTTCAGCAAAGCGAGATCTTCCCCCTTTCGTCCGTCGTCTCCGCGCCGAACTCCACGCCGCTGTCCTTATATTTGCGCAGGACAAAATGCGTGGCGCAGGAGATCACGTTGTCGAGCGGCGCGAGACGCTCCGCGACGAAGAGGGCGACATCCTTGAACGAGCGGCCGCGCACGGTCACGGCCAGATCGAACCCGCCGGACATCAGATAGACGCTGTCCACTTCTTCAAACTGCATCATGCGCTCGGCCATCTGCTCAAAGCCGAAATCGCGCTGAGGGGAGACTTTCACCTCGATAAATGCCGTGATGTTGTTGTCTTTATCTACCTTGTCCCAGTCGATGAGGGCACGGTATCCTTTAATGACGCCTTCTTTTTCATAGCGCGCGACGGTGTCGGCGACTTCCTTGACGGAAAGACCGAGCATCGCGGCGATCTGCTCATTGCTGAGGCGTGCGTTTTTTTCTAATAACGACAGGACTTTATCCATTTGGGTCCTCTCCTTTTTGGAACAGATAAAATTTCGCGATAAAAAACCACCGGCGTCCGCCGGCGTATCAGTGCGAAAGGAAAATCTCCCGTCATTATACCGCAAACAAACACGGATTGCAACGCGCTTTCCGCCGCCTGTTTACAAGCCGGATGGAATACGGTATAATAGACCAATAGGGAAAGCCGTTCACCGAAAAAAGGGAACGGTTTTTTACTGGTTTCGACGAAAATGCCGTTCAGGGTTTATTTTAGGATAAAGGATGGGTCTGCTTGCTGCAATTTGAAGAACTGCGTTTAAAATTAGAAGGAATGCGTCCCGAGATCGAGGATCTCGGCCGGGCGCTGGGATTGGAACGCGCGCGTGAGGAAGTGCGGGAACTGGAAGAAAAGGCTTCTCAGCCGGATTTTTGGAGCGAGGACCGCATCGAGGAGTCGCAGGCCATCCTGCAAAAGACCCGTCAGCTGAAAGACCAGATCGAATCCTTTGAAAAGCTGAAACAGAGTGCGGAGGATACGCTCGCGCTCATCGAGCTGGCCGACGAAGAAGGCGATGAGTCCGAAGTGGAGGAAGTCACCGAATCGGTGGAGGCCATCCGCTCGCAGGTCGATGCCATGCGGCTGAACACGCTCCTCACGGGCGAGTATGACGCGCGCAACGCCATCGTCACTTTCCACGCCGGCGCGGGCGGCACCGAGGCGCAGGACTGGGCCGAGATGCTCTACCGCATGTATACGCGCTGGGGCGAGCGGCACGGTTTCAATGTCGTGATGCTCGATTATCTCGACGGCGAAGAAGCGGGGCTCAAAAGCGCTTCCATCCTCGTCGAGGGGCTCAACGCCTACGGCTATCTGAAATCGGAGATCGGCGTGCACCGGCTGGTGCGCATCTCGCCGTTCGACGCTTCCGGCAGGCGGCATACGTCTTTTGCTTCCGTGGAGGTCATGCCGGAGATCGACGATTCCATCGAGGTGGAGATCCGCCCGGAAGACATCAAAATGGATGTTTTTCGCAGCAGCGGCGCGGGCGGCCAGCACATCAACAAGACTTCCTCGGCCGTTCGCCTGACGCATATCCCGACGGGCATCGTCGTTTCCTGCCAGAACGAGCGCAGCCAGCACCAAAACCGCGAAATGGCCATGCGTATGCTCAAATCCAAACTTCTTGAGATCAAAGAGCGCGAGCATCTCGACAAGATCGACGATATCAAAGGCGTGCAGAAAGAGATCGCCTGGGGCTCGCAGATCCGTTCATACGTCTTTATGCCGTATACGATGGTGAAAGACCATCGCACCGGCTTTGAGACCGGCAACATCGATGCCGTGATGGACGGCGATCTGGACGGCTTCATCAACGCATATCTCAAAGAAGTTTCGCTTGGAAAAATCAAAAGCAACAATTAAAAATTAGCGGAAAAACCGCTTTTTCCCTTGTGTATTCCGAAAAGGCGCGCATATACTAAGACCGCACTCCAAATGAAGAGTGCGGTCACGTTTTTTACGTGGATAAGGGGGTCTTGAGGATGAGCAGGCACCCGATGATGAGCGATAAACTGAAATATGAAAGTGCCCGTGAGCTTGGCGTCGATCAGGTCGTCCGCAATGACGGCGACTGGGGCAGCGTCTCCAGCCGAGACTGCGGCAACATGGTGAAGAAAGCCATTGAAATTGCGAACCGGCAAGTTTCACAGTAAATTCCGCGGCTCAGATGCCGCGGGAATCCTCTACCGGTCTTACCTGTGATCTTCTGTGGATTCCTGAAAAAGGGCTGTCTTAAGAATTCCCGATAAAAATCGGAGCGGCGGTTTCTGAA